>JAHDGT010000558.1 GCA_020631675.1 Bacteroidota bacterium | reverse complement strand
CCCCCCTTTTTATTGCGGGTACGCAGCCAAAATAGCATTAAATCAAACCCAAATCCATTCCATCATGAATACGGATCGATTCAAAACCATTGCTACTAAATACCTAACACTGCTATTGCTGATTTGGGTCGGTACGACAAGCGATAATGCTGTATTCGCGCAGGCGATGGAGGGCTATGGCGTGGATTCTTTGGGCAATTACGATTATGAGCTGATCCTGAATGACATTTGGGGCTATCATACCGAAAATGCCGATTATGCGATCGTGGGCGTGCGCGACGGCACGGGCATTGTGGAGGTGACGGATCCTACGCAGCCTACGGAATTGTTTTTTATACCCGGACCCAATAGTATATGGCGCGATATGAAAACTTGGGGCGATTATGCTTATGTGACCAATGAGGAGGCGGAAGGCTTGTTGATCATTGATATGAGCGAGCTGCCGGATACGGTGACTTATACGACTTGGACATCTGGGGTGGAGCCGGTGAATGGGGATTCGGTGCATCAGTACACTTCGCACAATATTTTTATTGATGAGAATGGCATTGCTTATTTGGTGGGCGGTGATCATGCAGGTGGTGGTGCGGTCATGCTGGATGTGGACGCGGATCCGCTGAACCCGCCGATCGTGGGCATTTACGACGACGAATACGTGCATGATATTTACGTGCGAGGGGACACCATGTGGACCGCTGAGATCTATGCGGGCATGTTCAAGGCTTTTGATATTTCTGATAAGACCAACCCGGTGTATTTAGGCGGGCATGGTACGCCGAATGATTTTACGCACAACCTCTGGCTGAACCCATCTGGCGATGTGCTTTTTACTACCGATGAACGCAATGACGCCTATGTGGCTTGCTACGATGTGAGCGACCTTTCTGATGTGAAAGAATGGGATCGTTTCCAGTCGAGACCGGGTAGCAATGCCATGCCGCATAATGCCTTTGTGTACGGGGATCATCATGTGATCATATCCTACTACAATGAGGGCGTGGTGATCTTAGATGCGACTTACCCGCACAATTTGGTGCAGGTGGGTTGGTATGATACTTCTGATTTTAACGCGGGTGGTTCAAAAGGTTGCTGGGGCGTTTACCCTTACTCGCCCAATGGGGTGATCTACGCTACGGATCGCCAAAAGGGACTCTTTACTTTGGAGGCGGAATATGGCGATGCGGCTTGGTTAGAGGGCGTGGTGACGGATGAAGTCAGCGGCGCGCCTTTATCTGAAGTTTCGATGGACTTGGTGGACATTGATCCAAATGTTAGCACGGGCTTTCTGGGTAATTATGCCACAGGCGCGGCACAAACGGGCAACTACCAGATCAATCTGTTCAAATACGGCTATGAATACGATACGCTTACCGTGGATCTGACCACAGGCGTAGTGACCGAGTTGGATATTGAGCTAACGCCAATACCTGCTTTTAATTTAGAGGTAACGGTGCTGGATGCGGTCAGCCTTGAGCCGATCCCCGATGTGCAAGTGGAGTTGAAAAATATGCACATTGAATTGGATCTACTGACAGATGAAGCGGGTACGCTCACCCAAGAGTTGTTCTACGAGGAAGGGCAACAATTGATCTTTGGTAAATGGGGCTACCATACCTACTACTTCAACCAATTGATCGACCAAACCAATAATGAGATCACCATCTACTTACAACGAGGCTACTTTGACGAGTTCTACTTTGATTTGGGCTGGGAGCTAGAGGCTGGTGCCGAGACGGGTAATTGGGAATTAGGACAGCCGCTGGGTTCTGTCATTGCCGGACTACAAATTCACCCAGTTGGCGATGCTTCGGAGGAGGATCTGGGCAATGGTGCTTATAGCACGGGCAATGAACCCGGTGATTTCGCCAATGTGAATAATGGCTATACCACCATCACATCGCCCCCTATGAACTTGAGTTTGTACACGGATCCCGCCTTGAGTTTTGAGCGGTGGTTCTTTGCCAATCCGGCCAGTGATGATGCCTTGAAGGTGTTTCTGATCAGTGCTACAGACACCACACTGATCGGTGAGGTCAATAGTGGCGATGCTAGAATAGGGGAGTGGCACCGACAGCTCATCCGATTGGATCAGTATATGGATTCTCCTGAAGACCTACGCATTCAGTTCGAGATCGGAGATGGTTTAGAAAGTCCGGATCTGGTCAATGCCGTAGTGGATCTTTTCGAGATCATAGAGTATGAGATCGACTTGCCCGAAGCCAATTTCCAGATCAGTGATTACATCGGCTGCTCGCCTTTGGATTTGACCTTGACCGACCAGTCAAGCTTTGAGCCTAGCAGCCATACTTGGCTACTGGAACACGAAGACACGACCATCACCGCTACGGGAGCAACACTGAATATGGCGCTGGATATTGACGGCGAATACAGCATCAGCCTGATCGTAGAAAACGAACTGGGTATAGATACGGTGCAAGCCACCAACACCCTACAAGTGAAGCCCGTGCCCCAAGTAGACCTGATTACCTATACCGACGCACCTTATTGCCC
>JAHDGT010000557.1 GCA_020631675.1 Bacteroidota bacterium | reverse complement strand
ATCTTCTCCAATAACCTAACCCTAATTGATAGCCTGTTGCCGCAAATCATGGCACAGATCGTTTTTGATTTTTACACTACGAAAAACACAGTATTAGTAGATCTGCTTTCTGTTATTGAAGCTAAAAACCCAATGAAATTTGATGTGTCCAATGATCATAAATTTTACAGCTATAAGGTGAAAAGGTTTCTGACGGATGTAGCCTTAGGTATGATGCCCTCTAAAGTATGGACAGGACAATATGATGCGACTGGTGGGTATTTGATCGTGAAAAATGATGGTGACATTTTATGTTATCACATTTATGATAGAAACGAGTTTGAAGATTACCTGATCAATAATACTAAGTTGGATACAGCCAGTTCTTCCAGACATGATTTCGGGAAGATCTATGAAGAAAAGGGCGAGCTCTTCTTTAAATTGAATTTACAAATTCGCTTTGTTAAATAAGAGGACTTTTCCTTCACTTGCGCGAGGGATAGGAGTGGTATTAAATGTGCTGAATGGCGTGTGAGTGCGCCTGTTGCGGGGGCGGCCCAGAGGTAGCCACCGGAACAGGCAGCAACGAACCGACAGGCAGTGCATTTAATAGGAACGGATAGCCCGGTGACCTGCCGCAGGCGGGCACGCGCCCTAATGAAAAACTGAATTGTACTACTTACCCCACCCCACACTACAAACCAAAGGATAATGATCCGAAAA
Source organism: Bacteroidota bacterium (assembly GCA_020631675.1). Classification (GTDB taxonomy): domain Bacteria; phylum Bacteroidota; class Bacteroidia; order Chitinophagales; family UBA2359; genus JAHDGT01. The sequence continues at coordinate 1,814 of JAHDGT010000557.1, read as the reverse complement.
ATCTTCATTAATAACTTCAAAATCGTGGATCTGGAGTTCTGGAGAAAGCAGGATGTGGTCAATGCGGAAAGAGGGCAGCGGACCAACATAAGTACCGCCAAGACCGAAGCCTTTGACTAAGAAAGCATCTTGTAAATTTTTAGATACCGTGGCATAAGTATAAGAGCTGGGCGTGTCATTCATATCACTACAAACCACTACAGGGTAAGGAGAGATTTTAATGGCATTGGCCAGGGCTTCTGATTGGGTGGCGCGTTTTTGATAAGCACTCTTCAACTTGCGAAGGATGGAGCTGGAAGATTTGACGTGCTCACTGACGACGGAGCTGGCATCCTCCCCTTCTGTTGTTTTTTTGTTGTTGGATTTAGATTTTATGTTCTTGTTCTTATCCTTTTGTGGATTGTTTGGATTTAAACCTTTAACATAGGCGATATCCTCACGCCCTAGTGCTACCGACTGTAAATGGGCATTGAAAATGCGTACTTTTTGGTCGTCTACATTCAGATCCACATAGGCTACGGTATTGTGTTCTGAGTTTTTCAGATCCAATTTGCCGCGCTTGGTAATGGGGTGCTTGGAAAAAATGGCTACGCCCCAATGATCTTTCCCCCTAAGCGTAAGCGTCCTGCTAAAGAAATGGTGCGAATAGCCCATCTCCTCTTGTAAATAGCGCAGATTATTGAAATCACTAGCGCCATCTTCTGTATAAAACTCCTGGAAACAAATCACATCCGGATCTTCTGAACGAATGATATTCATCATGCCCATTCTGCTCTCTTTGTTTTTACTCCAATTGTAAAGGTCGAAGTTGCGCACATTATAAGACATCACCTTTAAATCTGGTGCGACATCAGCTTGCTTAGTATCGCTAATGTTGAAAGCAAAGGTTTTGGTCAGTATGGGCCAGCCTAAAAGAATAGCTAAGATGCTGAGGAAGGCGTATTTTCTTCTTCCGGGCCTACGGATCAACCAGAATAGAATGAACAGCAGATTAATGAGCAGTAAAAAAGGATAGAGCAAGCCGAAAAAAGCGAAGAACCAGAATTTTTGTGGATCAATATAACTGGCCAAATAGGTGATCAATAGCAATAAAATGGCCAACAGATTGAAGCGCACCAGCCAACGATGAAAAAAGGAGGCATCTTTTTTCGGTTTCTCTCTTCGCTTTGTGGAGGATTTGGAAGGGGATGATGATGAAGTTCGGCGTCGGGCCATAAATGCTCTTGATCAAACGGAATATACCAAACGTATGTACGGACTTGCGAACATACTCGGACGAATCAGAACGATGATACACCATTCATGATGGAATTGCAAGATAAGAGTAATCTTTTGTTGCAAATAAAATTAGCCTGATCGTATAGACAAGCTAAAGTGCTATCGATTTTCCAATCGACTCTTCAGTACCGACTTATAACTTTTACCGACAGCTAATTGCTGCCCTTTAACAAAAACAGCATTTCCGGAAATACTTTCCAAAAATTGAAAATTGATCAGATGCTGCCGGTGAATTTGAATGAAATCGTTTTGGGGGAGTTGCGCTAAAAAGTCGCGCAGCGTTTTCGCGGAAAGTAAGACTCGGTCTATTAAATGAATTTTCACATAATTGCCATAGCTTTCCACGTAAACGATTTCTTCAAATTTGACTTTCACATCCGAACGATCCACTTTTATGTAAATTGAATTTGAGATTTTTATATTTGACTTTCTACGTAATGAAATACTTTCAATTGCTTTTTTTGCCGCCTTTTCAAAGCGTTGAAAAGAAAAGGGCTTTAAGAGGTAGTCACAGACATCGAATTGATAGCCTTCTA
>JAHDGT010000556.1 GCA_020631675.1 Bacteroidota bacterium | reverse complement strand
GCATTCAGCAATAAAATAATCGGTATACGGCACGATTCTTATGTCTTGCGTCTTATGTCTTACGTCTCGAAAAGCGCCAGCTTTTCACTGCGTGGTCGGGCTATCCGTTAAAATTCCCCGCCTGCCTGCTGCTGTTTGGCAGGCGTAAAAATGGCTACCTCTGGGCCGCCTTTTTACGCCGCCAAACAGGGCGCATTCAGTCGGCTCATTACCACTCCTATCCCTTGCGGAGGCGGATCAAGGGTAAAATCATTCCCATAGGTTTTATACCATTACGGCAATGATTTCTTTCAATTTTTTTAATGTACCGTAAATATCGAATATATCAGCTCTTGTGGCTACGTACTCATCAGAAATACAGTATTCCCTATTCTTTAGGGTTAAGAAAAACCAGTTTCGACCAATCACAAAAGCACCATAAATGGGGTGGTCTTTATTTGGATTAAGCTCTGCAGCGGTCATCATCGCAATAAGTAACTGACCATAAGGGTCTCTATCCAATCCTTGTTCTTTTTTATATTCGTAAAGGCAGAAATAAGGTGCTTTAGGTTCATATTTACCACTTGCGATCATCAGATCCACTTCGCCGGATACTTCTTCACCATCTATTTTTCCGCTAAGTTTTCTATTGGCGAAAGATTTGAATTTTGGTGTATCAAAATCTACCATATCCATTAGCAAGGCAATGAATTTTATGATGAGTTCTTGCTCATTCCAAATATCGACATTAGCTCTTAGTTTCTCTTTTAGACGTATTAGCTCTTTTTCTTCTTCTTTTGAAATTTGTATTTCATTTGTCAACCAATTATTTAAGTCTTGACATTGGGTTTTCGTATCCAATCCGAATGTATCAGCTATATCTTGCCTACTCCAGTATTTAAAAGATTTATTTTTCATCAGTATAGTAGTTTGCTTATCCCAAAGTTAACCCATTTTTACCCCAATGCTTTCAACCTTCGTTTAGGCGATCGTACATGACGGGCTATAATGCGAGTAGCTTCTTGTTTGGCTCTGAGCGTTTTCTTGACCCGATGTAATTCCGCACTGGCTTTTTGTTGACTACTTTTTAAATCTACTATTGGTTTAGGGTAATCTCTTCCTATTTGGAAGTTGTACATCATTTGCTCCATAGGGCTGACTTTCCAGGGTTCGTGGCAGAGACCTGGGGGGAGTATGCTGAGTTCAGGAACCCACTGCAAAATGAATTCAGCATTGGGGTCTTTGTCGTAGCTCTGTTTAACGGGGTTGTAAATGCGAATGGTATTCGCCCCTGTACAGCCCGACTGCATTTGAAACTGCGGGTAGTGGATGCCCGGTTCAAAATCTAAGAACATGCCTGCCAAATAATGCGCACCCTTGCGCCAATCTAACCACAAGTGATGCGTTAAGAAGCTGACCACCATAGCCCGCATTCTAAAATTGAGGTAGCCTGTTTCTTTGACACAGCGCATGCAGGCATCAACTAAAGGGTAGCCTGTCCGTCCTTCTTTCCAAGCATCGAATTTCTTTTGATCCCATTTTACACGGATACCGTTAAAGGCACTGTTCTGATTTTCAAACTCCATACGGTCTTCCATCTCGAATTTCTGGATGAAGTGGCAGTGCCAGATGAGTCGAGAAGCGAACTCGCCCAAGTGCTTGTTTTTTGTTGCACCAGCCTTGATTGCTGCTTGGTACGCTTGGCGGATACTCAGATTACCATAGGCTAAATGCGCGGATAGTCTGCTGCAATAAGTTCTGCTGGCGAGTGGTTTTGAGATGTTATTGAAGTACTTCGCATGTCGTTTATCAATAAACGACTGTAGTATGGTTTTAGCGACAGTCTCTCCTGGGGTTTGATAAACCGGATCTGGTACAAATGGTGCACTAAGGCTAATAACACCTATAGGTAATTCCTCTTGATCTTGTTCTAATAGTTGGACGACATCATCTGTTAGGTGGAAAGCTTGTGCTTGTGTCCAATCTGGGAAGATGATCGGGGCTTTCATGGTTTTGGCCCAATTTCTACTCCATTGATCTCGGTTTTTACGCCCTCTTTCTACGCCATTGCAAGCAAACTCCGTCCATTGAACATGCTGTTCTTCGCACCAAACTTTCAGGGCTTTATCTCTTTCATAGGTGATACCGATGCCTGTTTCTTCATGGGAGTAAATGTGCTGGATGCAATAGCATTGCTGCAGTTGTTCAAGTAAAGGAATCAGTTCTTGATGAAAATGGTAAAGGGCAATACCGTTTTCTGCTAATCTAGGGCGCATGTCTACTAAAGAATGGTAGGTGAACCACCAATGGCGGGCATCCCATGAAGGGGAGTTTTGTACGCTGGGTTCAAAGCAGTGCAAGGCAATGAAAGGCGCACTTTGATCCTGTAACGCCGCTGCGAAGGGCGCATGATCACTCAGTCGGAGGTCTTTTTTCAGCCAGACAATGTTAAGAGGAGGGCGCATGTGTTTGGAAGAGCAAGCATTTTACCTATTCCCCGCACGAGGGATAGCAGTGGAAATGAGGGGCTTGGATGC
>JAHDGT010000049.1 GCA_020631675.1 Bacteroidota bacterium | reverse complement strand
AGATATTTTTCAGCCAAAATTGCCTGACCTAAACAGTTACTTTTTATTTCTCTGTTTTATCAGGTCCGAACATCTCTCCTTTACGGCTTCCTTGGCGTTTTGCGTTTTGCATACGCGCTTTCATTTGCTCCATCTTTTCTTTGCGCTTCGCTTCACCTGCCGATTTCTTTTCACTGAAGACGGAATATTGTTCTTCATCTAACAATGCGGCGATTTTTTCTTCTTGAAGCATTACAGCGGCTTGTGCTTTGACCTGCTTTTGTTTAGGCTCAAGATCACTGTTTCTGATCTCGCTCAGTTTAGTACCTGTTTGCGTAAGGATTGCGGTCAACTCTGCCTTTTGTTGATCAGATAAGTTTAAATGCTCATTATACCGCTCTACCATTTTTTCCGCACGTACAGCAGGATCCATGTTTTTACGAGCTTCTGCCTTCTGTTTTTGTTGCATTCTTTTTTCTTGCATCTCTTGACTTTTTGCAAGTGAAGAGCTTTGAGCATTAAGAGCAGTAGTAGTAAATGCTGCGCCTATTGCAGCTGATAACAAGAACAATTTCAAGCGATTCATGTAAATATCGGATTAGATGGAATATTCAAATATGTACGATTCCTACTCAGTGAAAAATGATGAACGGAATAGAACGTAGAGTAAAGATAACACCATAAAGGTATACTTTACCCATATCATAAAGTGCTTAGACGCTTGTCAGACAGAAATGTTTAATTTTTATATCGAACCAATGCCGAAACAAGCTGTTATGTCGATATCGCTGATTGAAAAATTTGAGATAATATGAAAAAGGTATTGATTAGTGGAGGTTCTGGCCTGATAGGGACTCGCTTAACAGCTATGCTGTTGGAAGAGGGGTATGAAGTCTCACATTTAAGTCGTTCAGCTAAAAAGAAAAAGGGCATTGAAGTTTTTAAGTGGGATGTAGAAGCGAGTAAGATTCCATCAGAAGCGGTTAAAGGTGTAAATCACCTCATACATCTTGCAGGAGCGGGAATTGCGGATAAAAGATGGACGAAGTCGAGAAAGAAAGACATTATTGATAGTAGAATAAAAAGTACCGCATTACTTCGACGGGTTTTGGAAGAGAGCGGGCAAAAATTGGATACTTATATCGGTGCGAGTGCCATAGGGTACTATGGCAATAGAGGCGAAGCACTACTTACGGAAGATGCTGAATCAGGAAATAATTTCACCAGTGAGACAACAGTGCTTTGGGAAAAGGCCCATTCTACTATAAAGCCTTTTGCTAAACGTATGGTCATGCCCAGAATCGGAATCGTTTTAAGTGACAAAGGGGGAGCTTTACCGAAGTCGGTTCAGCCTGCTAAATTCGGATTATCTACTTTCTTTGGCAGAGGAAAGCAATTTTACTCATGGATACATCAAGAAGATATGTGCCGCATATTGTTATATGCCATCGAAAACGAGCAACTTGAAGGGGTATATAATGCTGTTGCCCCATTACCAGTGCGAAACTTAGCCTATGCCAAGGCAATCGCCAGAGCAGTTAATAGACCTGAACTCATTTTCCCAGCTCCTGAATTCGCATTGCGAATAGCATTGGGGGAAATGGCTGATATCGTTTTGGACAGCGTGAACTGCTCATCAAAAAAAATCGAGGAGGCTGGCTTCAAGTTTTTATACAAAGACATCGATAGTGCTTTGTCAGCGATATATTCTTGATGACAGAAAAAACATGTTCTAAGCTAAGGATAGATTACTCGATTCGTTGAAGAACTGTAACTTCGCCTGAAAATCAGGAATAGTGTGAAGGAGCTATATAACAAAGCCCCCATAGCGTATCAGCAAGGTTCAAATAGGTCGATACCCGTTTTTTTGAAAGCCACCTCGTCCGAAGCAAGGGATGAGAAAAAAGCTACGGTAAAGAACATCGATCAAGATACTGTGGATTCATTCGGAGAAGAATGGGCTAAATTTCATGATTTTGATCTTAGCGAAATACAAGCGATAGCGGAAGGGGAATATTTTGATATCGTAACGGATGAAATACTAGATAAGGAGAGTATTGCACTAGACATAGGGTGCGGAAGTGGGCGTTGGACATATTATGTCAGTCAAAGGGCAAAGCATGTTTATTCAATAGACCCTAGTCAGGCGATCTTAGCTGCCGATCACCTTCTAAAAGGAGTAGAGAATGTAAGTCTTTGTCAGGCTTCTTTGGATGATATGCCGTTTGCTGATGAGCAGTTTGATTTTGCATTTTGTTTGGGGGTTCTTCATCATGTACCAGATACGGCAGAAGGCTTAAAAGCATGTGTCAGGAAGGTAAAAAAAGGGGGCTATTTCTTGGTCTATCTATATTATGCCCTTGATGGAAGAGGCCCTTTGTATAGAGGATTATTTCGGATCGTGAATGTTTTTAGAAAAGGAATTTGCCGATTACCTGCTACTATAAAACAATGGGTTTGTGATGGCATAGCCTTGACTGTTTATTGGCCCTTGGCGAGATTTAGTGCTTTATTGAAAAGTTTGGGCTTTCAGGGCGTGGCTGATAGACTACCATTGAGCTATTATTCTGACAAGAGTTTCTTTGTCATGCGCAATGACGCCTTGGATCGCTTTGGCACACCTTTAGAACAAAGATATTCTAAACTAGAAGTGGCTAAGATGATGAGAGCTGCTGGTTTGAAAAATATTACTTTCTCTGAAAATGCTCCCTTTTGGCATGCGGTGGGGCAGCGGGCAGTGGAGTCCTAGTATTTCTGGATTTTACGCGAGGGATAGTAGTGGTATTAAGTGTGCTGCATGGCGAGTGAGTGCGCCTGTTGCGGGGGCGGCCCAGAGGTAGCCACCGCAACAGGCAGCAACGAACCGACAGGCAGTGCGCTTAATAGGAACGGATAGCCCGACCATGCAGTAAAAAGGGGTGTTTTGTTCAATGCTTAGATTTGCCAATAAAGACTTTATACTTGCCATAAGGGAAAAACCTTCCTGATACGATCACCCTTTTTATTGCATGGGCGCGACCTGATGAAAAACTTTAAACTAGCTGTTCATAAGAGGCTAATAAGTCAAGTTGAAATAACTAATTTCGCGTAATGACAGAGGCAGGTGTTTCTCTGTTTGAGTTTTCGTTCTTTACTATTAATGGTTTTCCGCAATGTTCAATCGGCGTAATTTACGTGTTAAAACTTTACAGATGCTCTATGCATCAGCGCATAATGAGAGTTTAACGCATATAGGGGCTTTAGATAATATTAAAAGGAATGTTACAGAGTCTAATCGCTTGTATCTGTATCATTTTTTAGTGATGGCTAAGTTGGCATTGTACCAGCTGAAGGACAACGATGTGAAGGCGGAAAGATTGATAAAAGATGGGGATGATCTACCGATCAATGATAGGCTTTTACAAAACCCTTTACTGACTCAAATGCGTACCGAAGAAGCTTTTAGAGCTGCCTGTAAGTCGAACAATTTGAACGGGATCATTGATGAAGATGTAATTAAGCACCTCTATAAATCACTGGAAAAAACGACTATTTTTAAAATTTATGCTAAGTGTTCAGATGAAGAATTAGAGCGTTACCATGTTGAGTTGGTGAAAAAAATCTTAAAAAAAGTATTAAATAAAAGTGAGCGGTTTGATAGTCACCTTGAAGAAAGTTTTTTGACCTACTATGACGATGACCATATGGTTCGGATGGCTGTTTCTGCTAAAATCAGCTCTTTTCAACGTAAAAAAAGCGATTTCACCTTACTGCCTACTGATGTGAATATGACAGAGCAGGTGCAGTTCGCACAAGAATTATTCAGTAAAACTAAAAATATGGGAGAGGAATACGTAGAAATTATAGAACCGCATTTGAAAAATTGGGAATTAGAGCGAGTGACTAAACTAGACCTGTTCCTCTTACAAATGGCCATCTGTGAGTTCCTTGAATTTCCGCATATTCCTGTGAAAGTCACCATGAATGAGTATATTGAAATCTCTAAAGAGTACAGTACTCCTAAAAGCAAGGATTTTATTAACGGGATTTTGGATCGAATCAAAGACGAACTGAACACCAAAAATCTCATCAAAAAGAAAGGTAGAGGACTATTACAGTAGCTGAGTTACAAAACTGTGACAAATTGGTATTATCTTTGTCTCAATAACATGTTGAAGTAGCCTTTTAATTAAGGTTACTAGTTTAATAACATGGCACCACTCTCCTTTCAAGGGCTTGTGTTGGTTTTCATCAATGACTTCCTATTAATGATGTAAAACTAAATAGACCACGCCCTTTGCGATTTACTATCGCATTATTGATGCATTAAGCTACTAAGCACTTTGCTTTTGGTTTGATGTGTTTGAAATCTCTGAACTCTCACTTCAAAGAAAGGCCATGAAAAACGTTTTATATTTCACTTTGGTTGTTGGTTTGATCATTGCCAACTTTTTTGTATTCAGCTGCGGTAAGACCAATAAGGTTACTGATAAGCAGAAAGAAGCTCCAGCTACAACGCAAATCACTAAGCAAGAGAAAGAGCTGGATGCTACTTCAAAAGCAGATGCGGCTTCATTGCTGACAGCGGATGCAAGCGATGTGTCCGACGCTACTGCTAAAAAGGAGGAAGAAGTGGCTGTGACCGATAAAACTGAGGCTGATGAAGCAACGGTCGCCGCTAGAAAGGCTCGTTTGGCTGATGCTAAAAAGAAAGCAGCCGAATTAGCGGCTGAGAAGAAAAAAGAAGCTTCTAAGGCTGCGACAACTAAGAAAAGCTCATCTACTGCCAAAGCAAACACGGCAGCTAAAGCTCCTGCGCCTAAAAAGGAGGCTAAGAAACCAAGTGCTAACTCAATGGCAGCTAAAATCGATTTTTCGAAAAAGACGCATGAGTTCGGCTATATTGATATGGGAGATGTGGTAGAGCACGATTTCGTTTTCACGAATACCGGCAAGACGCCATTGATCATTCATGATGCGAAGACAACCTGCGGTTGTACAACACCTGAAATTCCTAAAGCACCAATCGCACCTGGAGAGCAAGGCATCTTGAAAGTGAAGTTTGATAGTAAAGGTAAGATCGGGTCTCAGAATAAAGAGGTGACCGTTTACTCTAACGCAGAGCCTGCGGTAACTAAGGTCTTTATGAAAGGGGTGGTATTCACGAAGTCCGAAGAAGAAAAGGCAGCACCGGCTGCGGAGAGTGACGAAGGTAGTGCGCCAAGTGCGAGCAGCGAGGCACAAGCAATTGCAGTTCCTATGAGTAATAAAACATCTGGTGATACTTCACCAGTAGAGGATGCGATTGAAAGTACTTTAGAAGAAAGTAAAAAGAAAAAGAAAGGCTTGAAGAAAAGCCGCATTAAGCCTTGATGAAAACTAATTCATCGCTATTCCACAAAAGCCTCGATATCGTTCTGTGATGTCGAGGCTTTTGTTTTTGTGCCGACTGAGCACAAGCGAGTCCTCAAATGTTGCTAAATTGTGGCTTGGTTTGTAACTAGCTTTAAATATTTTTAGACGCATGTACAGTAGTTTCCTTTTTTTCCTTCAATTTGGTGGCGGTGCATCAGGTGATGGCGGCATTTCTTTTGTTTTCTTCATTTTAGCGATGTTCGGCATCATGTACGTGTTGCTGATTCTTCCGCAGAATAGGAAAATGAAGAAACACGAGAACTTCTTGGCTAACCTAAAGAAAGGACATAAAGTGATCACCATGGGAGGAATACATGGCAAAGTTTTAAAGGTCTCAGAAGATTCAGTATCCATAGATATTGGTGGCGGTACTAGGATTAAGGTGGAGAAAATGATGATCTCATCTGAAATGTCGGCTCGACTCAATAAAACGGCATCCACGGATACACCTGTTTCAACTGAAGAGGAGAGTACGGATAAGGAGTAAGACGACGACTTACTAACCAATAGCTGCTAAATTGAATCGTATAAAACTATTTCTCAAAGAGCTGGTAAACCAGCTTACAGGAGACAATGGGCGCTTAATGCTCGTTTGTTTGGTCGTTTCTAGTGCCTTCTGGTTTATTCTGGCTATGTCCAGAGATTACCAATCAGAGCAGGTGAGCTATGCGGTGACTTACCTCAATTTACCTACCGATAAAGTGTTGTTGCAGCCTTTAGAAGATACTATAGTATTTGAAGTTCAGAATGCTAAAGGACGGGATTTGATTCAACAATATTGGTTAGCCCCTAAAACATTAACAATTGATTACGCACGAATAGAAGAAGGAGAGAAAGTACCTGTTCAACGAGTGTTAAGACAGTTGAGAGATCAACTACCTTATATGGTGGATGAGAATGCCTATGTCTCGCCGGAGTACTTGTACTTTAGATTTGAGGAACGAAAAGAGAAATTATTACCGATCGACTTTCAAGCAGATGTGACATTGGCTTATCATTTTGAAATGAAACGCAATATCGATCTAGAACCAGAGTTTGTCACCGTATCAGGACCTAAGTCTATCATTGACACTTTAAAAAGCTGGAAAACGGAAACGGTTACACTCAGAGAGTTGAATAAAACTTTTGAAGACGAGGTGGATCTACTACAACCTGCCCAGCTGGACGCCCGCTATTTTAATTTGACGCTAAGTGAACCTAGGGCAAAATATAGAATAGATGTTGAAGAATATACAGAGAAGAGTATTTGGCGGGATATTGATTTAGTGAATGTGCCTCCAGGTATGGAGCTGTACATTTTCCCGAAAAGGGCTAAGCTAACATTTCAGGTGGGGGTGAGTAATTTCTTGGCGGTTAGTGATGAGATTAACGAAAAATTTGAAGTGGTGGCCGATGTTGGAGAGGTAGATGTGGATAAAGCCAATCAAATACCTGTTTTGATCGCTAAAGCCCCTAGCTACATCAGAAATATTGAGATGGACCCCAGTTATGTGGAGTTCGTGATCGTAGATGAATAAACTGGGAATCTAAAAATTGACTGAGTCTACTATTTTCGATTTACTCAGCAATAGGCTTTTCTTACTACTACCTCCATTGGCTTTGATGTGTACTATATTCGATTGAGTGCGGAATAAGTCAATGAGAAGCGTGTTTTGTACTTCTAAGGTATTGATATGTTCAGGAATACCATAAACTTCCAGATAACATAATAACAAGTCTGAATCGCTTTCTAACTCCTTTCCCCAGAAGAAGTAGTCATTGCTAGAAAGGACTAAATCATTCACCTGAATAGCTAAGTGCTTTTTTATATACTGAGCGATCAAAGTGTCAACAAATGCCATCTCTGTACTATCTGTGGCTTCTAAATCGATTTTATTGATGTTGTTGGTACTCACATCTTTCAACGCTTCTTCTAAGTCGTCCGCAAAAATTTTAAGTGTGATCTGTAAGCTTTTTTCTTCCGTATTATGCGTGATTTGACAAATACTCACATAGTATTCGTGTAGAGCCACTAGTGTCAAACTACCTATAAAAAACAAGCCAGCCAGCAGTAAAAAACGTAGAAGTAGAAGTCGCACCCTGTGTTTAGTTTTTTTTAACTATCTCTAAAGGTAAAAAAGAAAACCGCGAATCTATGGTATCAGATTCGCGGTTTTAAAACTGGAAAGGTTTTCTTTTTTTACGGACACTGTTTTTGTTGTGCTTTTGCTTCCTGAAGAATCTTCATGAACTCTTCTTCGGCTTGATATAACAACTCAATGCGCTCGTCACTTAAGATATCCTTGAACTTAGAGTGGTACTCTTTCCGAACAGCTAAGTCTTTTTCTTGTACGGCTAAGCGTTTATCCGCTAAAGATAAACTCTCGTCATTTTTAACTTCTTGACGAGCGGTTTTACGATCCTTAAAGTAACTGTCGTAAACCGGCCAGAAAGATTTAGCTTCTTCTTCCGTCAGATCAACACGAGTAGTGATCAATGCCACCTTCATGGCTTTGATATCATTGTTTTGCGCTGAAAGTGTCTGTGGGACAAATGCAGAGAACAGGGCCAACATGAAAAACATGGTAAATATGTGGGTCAGCTTTCTCATCTGTTTGTCTTTGTGGTTATTATGAAGGTCATCCGGAGAATTTGATTCCGAAATATAGAATAAATGTCTGGGAAATGGAACGGGTAATTATTTAGCAGACAATATTAAGACCTTGTAAATGCCTATAGGTTTAAAGCATTTAGGGTTTTTGTTATAGTGTAACAAGCCTTAAAATAGGTCGAACTCGTCTAATTCATCAATGTCACTAGCATCAATGTCGATCAAAAACTCAAGCGAGTCAGCATCCACTTCTTTAGAAAGCTTTTCTTCTACAGCAACATCATCAAAGTTAGAGACAATGAACTCTTCTTCGTGAATAATAGAGTCGATCTGGTCACGAGAATAATTGTCGATCAAGCACTGTAAAATGATCTTTGCTGGATCCGCGCCATCTAAATCAAGCACACCAGCTTGTTGAACACAGTTTTGCTTTGAACTTAAGCCTAAAGACTGCCCGCCATCATCTGGAGCCATGAAAAACTGAACACCAAAGTAAGCCAATGCCGCAACAGCCGCGATAGACATTACTCTTCTTAAAGTTTCCCCTAAGCCTGAAGCAGTAGATTTACCAGAATTCGGCTTCGGTGTCATATCTATAACTCGACCTCCTTTTTCAGAAGTATCCTGAGTATGATGTTCTACTTTTAAGCCTCCGGTTTCAGTTGCTTTAGTATAGTCAGTTGCCTTAACAGACTCAAAATAATCAGCTGGAACGCTAAATACCTCTTTACCTTTTAGGCTCGCCAAAATAGGTGCTTCTTCCGCCAGCATGACCTGCTCAACAATGCTATCATGCAATTCCGCGAAATAGCCGTCTGGAACACTGAATACATCAGTAGCAGGTATAGATAGTTCTTCTTCAACTTCCGAAACACCTGCTCCATCTGATAAAGCAGATACACTATTCATGATCTGCGCATGAAGATCAGAGAAGTAATCAGTAGGAACACTTAGTCCAAGCGTATTATTCTCCTCAGAAATCGTCTTGATGGCATCAGGAGCGGTTTCTTCCTGATAAGCAGCCACTCGCTCAACGATCTCTTGATGTAAATGTGCGAAATAAGCAGTAGGAATACGGAAGCTGTTCACTTTCTCTCCTAAAAAAGTAGGATTTGATTCAGCTTGATCACCTAGGCGAAAAGCGATGCTCTCACTTAACTCTTCAAAGTAACCATTAGGCACAGCAAAAGGCGCCCCTTCTTTTACTGAAAACTGTTCAGGAGGAGCGTCTAATTGTTCCGCAATGATATCGCTGGCGTCTTGCTGATCTATTTTTAACTGAACAACACCTTTTAAATCTTCGAAATAAGAGTTCGGAGCTTTAAATGGATGCGTATTCTGTGCTTTTAGATGAGCAAGTTGCGTCGCCGTAAGCGATTGCAGTTCGTGTAATATTTCCTCTCTATTGTTCATCTGTTTAGTTGCGTAATGTACCTGAATGAATCAGATTGTTTGCTAATCAGCTGTAAATAAACGACTTAACAGCCGACAGGGTCGATTCGTGCTCCCATTTAAAGGCTTATTAAAACCGGGCGAATCGCTATTCAGAACATACTCTTAGATGTATAGGAAGGGAAAGCGTTTAAGCAGTTAATTAAATTTTGTTATTGTCATTGAAAATGATTTGTTCATGACAATTGCCAAAGGCGAACAAAATCTGCAAGAACCACCTAATCAGTTCCTTTTAAATGATTCTCGATTTTCTTGACCGCATGATGATAGGAAGCCTTGAGTGCTCCAACAGAGGTTTCTAAAACCTCCGACATATCATCGTACTTCATCTCCTCGTAATAGCGCATCAAAAAGACCGCTTTCTGCTTGGGAGGAAGCGAATCAATGGCAGATTGCAGTTTGACCTGTATTTCATTACCATCAAAATAAGGGTCGGCACGCAACTGAGCAGCTAAGTCATAATCTTCCGTTTCCAGAGCTTGGGCAGACTTGCGCTTGCGTTGCTGTACAAAAGTCAAACTCTCATTCGTAGCAATACGATACAACCAAGTATATAACTTAGAATTACGCTTGAACTTCGCTAAGTTTTTCCAAACCTTTATAAACACATTTTGCACCACATCATTCGCGTCTTCATGACTAACTACGATGCGGCGTATATGCCAATACAGCTTTTCTTGGTACTTTTCTACTAAAGCGCTGAAAGCGGCGGATTGCGTCGCCGGTTCCATAAAGCGATCCAGAATCTCTTCGTCGCCGATATGTTTAGACATAATGCTTGATTTCAGGGCAAATGTTCCCATCAGTTAGAGCTGACAGAATGAACATGCTAATTTACGAAAAAGGAAAGTAAATCAGTTTAAGGTCATTTTCTACTAATCACCTTTTTAGCCGCTTCGATAATGTTAGGCGTATCAATGCCGTACTTGCGCATCAGTTGATCCGGAGTACCACTCTCCCCGAAACTATCATTGACAGCCACCATCTCCAAAGGAGCCGGTTGGTTTCTGACCAGCACCTGTGCGACACTGTCTCCTAAACCACCATTCATTTGGTGTTCCTCAGCAGTGACCACACAACCAGTCTTAGCAACAGATCGTAAAATCGCTTCCTCGTCCAAAGGCTTGATCGTATGCATATTGATCAACTCAACACTGATTCCCTCTGCTTCCAATGCTTTGGCTGCTTCTACCGCGCGCCAAACCAAATGACCACAAGCAATAATACTAACGTCCGTACCCTCGGCTATCGTCTGTGCCTTGCCAATTACAAAATCTTGATCCGCAGCCGTGAAAATGGGCACCTTAGGTCTGCCAAAACGCAGATACACTGGTCCTTCCAGATCCGCGATCGCCATCGTGGCCGCCTTGGTCTGATTGAAGTCACAAGGCACGATCACCGTCATATGTGGCAACATCTTCATCATACCAATATCCTCCAGGATTTGATGGGTTGCCCCATCTTCACCCAGCGTAATACCCGCATGACTCGCACAGATCTTCACATTCTTACCAGAATATGCAATAGATTGTCTGATCTGATCGTACACTCTACCCGTAGAGAAATTCGCGAAAGTACCCGTAAAAGGAATCTTACCACCGATGGTCAAACCTGCGGCAACGCCCATCATATTCGCTTCCGCGATCCCCACATTATAGAATCTATCCGGAAACGCTTTTTTAAAGGCGGTCATCTTCAATGAACCGGTCAAGTCGGCACAAAGCGCCACTACTTCGGGTCTACTGTGCCCTAAAGCCAATAAGCCTTCACCAAAGCCACTGCGCGTGTCACTTTTGCCGCTTACTTGTATTTGATCTAACATAAATGGAGGTATGTGAAATAATGGTTACAAAACTGCTGCGAAGATAGGAGTATCCCTTTAGAAAATAGATTCTACAGCCATGCAATTACATTTTTAATCAGGCCGCATCCACGCAATAAAAAGCTGGCGCGAGCCAGCAGCAAAATAATCGGCATACGGAACGATTCTTATGTCTTGCGTCTTAAGTCTTAGGTCTCGAAAAGCGCCAGCTTTTCACTGCGTGGTCGGGCTATCCGTTCAAATTCAGCCGCTGCCTGCTGCTGTTTGGCAGGCGTAGCGGTGTCTTCCTCTGATCAGCCCCGCTACGCCGCCAAACAGGGCGCATTCAGCGGCTTCATAACCACTCCTATCCCTTGCGGACGACAGTGAATGAACATTGCCGGTCAAAAGAAAGTATGTGTTAAATGGTATATGGATGTCATCTGAAAGACGATATGTCATAAAATGTTAACATAGAATGCAAGTCCAATTTTTGCCAGTAAATCTTTTCTATATCTTAATCACATATTTAGATTTCTCAACAAACATGCACACTCCCAAAACAAAAACACATGAACAGACTAAAATTAGTATGGATCTTACTTTTAATGGCGTCCCCCATTTTAACATTTGCTCAAGTTAGCTACGGTAATGGCTCCGATGGCGATCTGGTCGTTACTGCTGACACCAGCCTTGCCATGACCGCACAGCGAGTACTCTCTATCCTCGGAGATTCATTTGTCGTAGCAGATACTTCAGGCTTCTCAGCTGGTGACCCAGTGCTGCTCATTCAAATGACTGGTCTAGGTGCTGGCAGGAATGAATATGTTAGTATTTCAGCGGTCACAGAAGATGCCATAGTGTTAACCGACTTAGAAAATAATTACTCTTCCGGACATACGCAGATCATCAAGCTCTATCAATTCAATAATGTATCAATAAGTGAAGGAGCGCACATCACCACAGATGGTTATGATGAAGAGACAGGTACCGGAGGTGTACTCAGCTTCTTGGTCTATGAACTATTAGATATCGAAGCTGGGTCTACCTTAGACATGGCAGAAAAAGGCTTTGTTTGTACTAGTACACCGGGCATAGGCGGCACAGGTGGTATAGGCGGATCAGGTGGAGAAATCTCACTTGCTGATGGCGGCAATGGTGGTTTATCGGGCTTAGGTGGCTCAGGGCTTCATGGTGGTGGCAGTGGTGCTGATGAAGGAAACGCTGGTGAGCTGGGCACTAGCGCATCCGAATTGAGCTGTCCGGCAGGCATAGCAGGATCACCGATCAATCAATCTGATTTTGAAGAGAACTTAATGCTCATGGGCACCAGCGGTAGAGCAGGCAATGGCGGCAATGGCGGCTATGGTGCAGCAGGCGGCGGTGCAGGCGGCGGAAATAGCATCTCCTTTGGTGAAGCAGGAATGATGGGCGGCAATGGTGGCAATGGCGGAAACGGTGGCAATGGCGGTTTCGCTGGCGGAGGATTGATCATGATCAAAGCAGTAGAGATCATCTATCCCGAATCAGGTATAGTATATCAAATCAGAGGATCTCACGGTGAAGATGGTGAAGCCGGCACAGCCGCTGCTTCAGGAGGAAATGGAGGTGCAGGCGCTGGTATGGATGTTTGCGAAGGCACAGGCGGACCAGGCGGCGGCGGAAATGGAGCAGAAGGCGGAGATGGTGGTTTTGGTGGAGATGGAGCTGCGGGTGGCGCACTTTCCATCATCAGTGTGGTGTCAAATAGAGTGATCAATGGAACGATTTTTAATAGCAATAGTTTAGCTGGTGGCCCAGGTGCTGGAGGTGCTGGTGGCTCGGGCGGTTTAGGTGCATCCAACCTCATATTGCCTTGTGGTTTCACCCTTGTCCCAGATGCGGACCTAGGCGTTACTTTCCATTGTAATCTGGTGTTTTTTAATGGTCTGAATATGCCTTCTTCAGCAGGCACCGGAGAATATATTACTACAGATTTGATGGGGAATACCGTTACTTGCACTGTAGAACCCATTGGTTCTATAGGCGGTGCATTAGCTGCTCAATTGGTCTGTATCACAGAAAGCACGCCACAGCAAATTGACTTTGCGGTGCTAACAGCTACATCTTCCAATGAGTCTGGCATGGAGGGCTTAGTCGCCTCAATTGATAATGATGTCATATCTGATGCAACAGTAGGTATTCCGCCGAATATGTGGATCATTTACTGCCCATTTACTAGCGGTCCGGGAGGAGGCTTAGATTTAGGCTATTTAATGGCTGATAATGGTCTGCCTGGCCCTCCCGGTGCGGGTGGCGGTGCAGGAGGAACAGGCACAGGAGGGGGTTCTGGCGGAACTGAGCCTTTCATGCCTGCCGCACCTATTGAACTAAAAAGTTTCACTGCCCAATGGCAAGAAGGTAAGAGCCTACTAAAATGGATCACCGCCAGTGAGATCAATAACGACTATTTCCTAATTGAACAGAGTGCCGACGGCAAAGAGTTTGAAACCATCGGTACGATAGAGGGGGCTGGAAATAGCGTATCAGAATCACACTACCAATTCATAGATGAGCAGCCTGTAATAGGCTTGAATTACTACCGCATCAAACAAGTGGATTTCAATGGTACTTTTAGCTACAGTGAAATAAGAACGCTGCATCACGGTTTACAAGAAGGGCAACTCACGCTCTTCCCTAATCCAGTGGAGAATGCTTCGCTAAGCCTACAACTGAATGCGGAATCAGCAAGCAGTATCGAAATCATACTATTCGGACCAAGTGGTGAAATTGTTTTGCAACAAGGACAACAATTAAGCACAGCAGGTATGCATCAATTGGAATTACAGCTCGATGCGCTACCCAATGGAATGTACACTTTAAAGGTGTTTAGTACAGAGCATAACTATCCCGCACGCAAACTGATCATGACGAAATAGAAGTAAACAAGAAAAAGGGCGACCACTCGGTCGCTCTTTGCTATTGAATCGGCGGTGTAGGTTTAATGATCTTCGGATAAGCCATGAACAGCATTCCGATCATCATCATAGGCATACTGATGTACAATTTTACATCTTCAGAAAACAAATCCCCGCTAAATTTAAACACCCATAAACCAATACAAAGCAACAGTGCTCCGAATAGCATATTCATGAATACCATTTTCAATAACTCCTTCTTTTCAGGTGTTAAGGAGTTGTCCTGATTGTTAACGCGCTTAGACATGCTTACTGTTTAATTATCAATAGATAACCAAATATAAGCATCTAATATCATAAATCAGTTTTCTCTAGGGCACAAAGACTCCATACAAGCTTTAAGCTCTCTATTGAATTGTTTGTATAGTGCTACTGCTTAATAAATTTCGTGCGCCAAATCTGCCCGTTCACATCCTGAAAACTGACGACATACAAGCCTGTAGACAAATAAGACACATCTAATTGATTGATCGACTGATCTAAGTTGAAGTGCTGCAATACGCTCCCCTCTAAATTGCTGATCTCTACATAAAGGGTATTCGTGTTTAGCTTAATGTTCAACTGCTCCTGAACTGGATTGGGAAATAAGGCAAAAGGTGAACTGGGTCTCGGTATGCTCGTTACCCCACCACTAATACCATTAGATGCTAATAAACCGGCCATCTGCACCCCCATTTCATGACCGATCATAAAATAAGTATAACCGTTCTCATGCCAATGGTGCAAAGCATCCGCAGGAGATTCATCCGCCTCTCTCCAGAACGGACGGGTATCCGCTAAGGCTACTGTACCTTCAAATTCAGGCGCGTTCGCTACATTAGTCTGTGCCGGGATCAAATAAGTTTGAAGGTCGTTCGTCCAGCCATCTCCACTCATTTCAAAACCGCCCATACCCGTATTCGCGATCACGAAAGGCATTTCAGGCACCCCTAAATCTTCCCGCAGATCATGGATCAGATGCGTCAAATTTGATTCGTATTCTTCTAAATAGTCGTATTCCTCCCCGTCATTCCAGCCCTGATGCCAGCCAAAGCCAATGATCTCATAAGGCTGTCCTTCATAATCAGCAAACTCACCCTCTAAATTCTCTAATGCGGTATTCACATCTTCTAAGATCTTATTGTAGTACTCGCCCGTTTCACCGCCCGCACTGGGTGGTCTGAAATCCACCGCCAAGCTCTTGCCGCCCCAAGCCGTCTTAATGATCAAAACCTGATCCTGAAAGTAATCTCCCATCTGCAAACCAAAGCCATACTCCGGACCGATCGCGCCTTCCCAAGCCCCGTAACCTACATTCAGATCATCCGCCACTAATGACTCCCACTCCCGATCAAAACGCACCCACACATCAGACCTGCTCACAAAACTTGCAGTCGTAGGATCGTAGATATAGCCAAAACTACCATCATCCTCATTCAAAATAAAGTGCTCCAAAGTACCCGGCACATCTGCACCTTCCACCTCTCCATGCCCCTCCATATTCGACTGCCCCGCCAAAATGAACACCTTGATGGTCTCTGTCTGCGCATAAACAGCAGACATACCCAAGCACATCAACAATAGAAAATTAAATAGTCGCATCATCACAATTATAGCTTTAGCTGCTACCAAAAATACACAATTCTTCCCAAACCCGCGCAAGGGATAGCAGCGGTATGGGGTGACCGAAATGGGGTGTGAGTGGCGGCTGGGCGGGGCGGCCCAGAGGTAGCCACGCCCAGCCTGCCA
>JAHDGT010000048.1 GCA_020631675.1 Bacteroidota bacterium | reverse complement strand
GTGCTCCAGCTGGATCCAGCGTAGCTGATAAATTGAAAGGCTCGCCAGAACAAGCTTCCGTAACATCGGCCTGCGCGGAGATGTAATCCGGACAACCACCAAAAACATTAATGCTAACCGGTTCGCCACAACTAACAGTATTGGTTGTGAAAGCACTGATTCCAAGCGTACTTTGAACTACATCATAGCTCATTTGATTGCCACCATTGTTTTGAATCGTAACTGTCCATGTACCAGAAGGGTCAGAGTTCAGACCAATCAATTCAACAGGTACGCAGTTACCAATAGCCCCTAATAAACTAGGGTCAACATTACCGGTAGCTTGCTCTGTTCCGTCAGGCAGTTCCAGTACCAAATTAACCGGACCACTACCGCCGATATATACTTCCAAACAGCCAGAATACTCTGCACCAGTCTGGAAACATATCGGATCAATAGTGAAGGTCTCAACAGCACTGCTGCCCGCAGGTATAGTACCACTTAAGCCAGGGAATGTAATGGACTGAGATGGGACACTTAAACCAGCTGGTAAGCAAGGTGTGAATGTTTGTACACCTAATTCATCGCAATCAGGTGACCATGTGAATGAGCTGCCCGTTGCACCATTACTCCATTCTATAGAGCTGGCAAAACTACCAATAACGGTAGTGGCCGATATGTTAAATGGAGCACCAGCAGCATCACAGGCGATCTCCCATTGCCCGGTACTCGAATTGTATGTGCCAGGACCAGTTGTGCTGTCAATACATTGCGAAAAACCAGGAATAGACAATAAAAGTAGAAGGCATAAAAAGCCACAAAATTTAATGTACGAAGACATGTGAAAGCATTAAGTTGTGGGTGTGTATAATTATATCACAATCTACGTACTTCTATGCAAGCATTGAAATTTTCTATTTCATTTTTCAGCAAGATGTCTAACGTTTGTTAGCCCTTATTTTTAATTAATTAGTGAAAAACTGAAATTGTTAGCATTTATTATGAGAGTATGGGCACATACCCGCCTGCGGCAGGGTACCGGGCTATCCGTTAAAATTCACCCCTTGCCTGCTGCTGCTTGGCAGGCTTACAAAGAGCTTCACAAGGTCGCTTTTGTAAGCCGCCAATCAGGGCGCATTCAATGGGTTCATTACCACTCCTATCCCTTGTGCGAAAAATCCGGGTACTTTTACGAGTTTTAGAAGAACAAAAAAGCCCATCAACATAACGTTAATGGGCTTTTCAGCTGTTACTATTCTTTCACCTTAGTCTATGATATTGAAAGATTCTTTTTGA
Organism: Bacteroidota bacterium; assembly: GCA_020631675.1. Lineage (GTDB taxonomy): Bacteria > Bacteroidota > Bacteroidia > Chitinophagales > UBA2359 > JAHDGT01. Next base: position 14,643 of record JAHDGT010000048.1, on the reverse strand, counting down.
AAACCTTCAGGAAACTGCCCGGGTTGTAAATGATTACCAGGTCCGGTCGGTTCGCAAATAGAATATTTTTTACCCTTGTACAAAATAGCATTTTGATCATCAAAATTGTCGAAATTAACAGCAACCGTCGCATGATCTTCGTAATCTAACAAGATCGTTTCCTTTCCTAATAACTGTTCCACTAGTAAGCGGAATAAGATGGAGCGGTCCTCACAATCAGAAAACTTGTAAAATAGCGTTTCTTCCGGACTGAATGTAAGATTGTCTATTTCGTAGGCTTCTTTATCCGTTTTATAGGTCTTGAACTGTCTAGTGAAACTTAACAAAAGACGGACAGACTCAAAATCATTTTTACCCTCTATCATTTTACCTAATGCCGAAAACAAGCTATTTCGAGCTTCATCTGATAATGGAATCAATGCATGCTTATCAATAGATAGTTCCGGGTACAAATACATGATCTGAACCATGGAACGATCCATATCCACACTCATCCTGTAGGATTCATTATCGTGAATGAATTCATAAGTCTTGGTCTGAAGATCCTTTTTAGTAAAAGTAGGTAGTCTGTCTAATACGAAAGAAAAAGGCTTTCCTTTTAGGCGTACTTTGAACTCTCTTTGATCATTATTGATCATTCGAGTTCTAAAGCCCTCTTTTTGATAAGCACTGATATCTACAAAATAACCGGATCCTGCTTTACGGATCGGCATATCGTAAACCATTTCTTCAGAGTATACCGATAAATTGACTGTGCTTTCCGCATAGTTCAATTGAACCATATAGCCTGACTTGTTCAAAATGAACCAAGTAAAAAGTAGGCGATGGTTCTCATGTTTGTCTTTGTAAATCTCTCTAGCTGCCGCATCAATCAATCGATAATACAACCAATCATTAAGACCGAGCGTTTTTTTGTAATGAAATAAAACGCCCATTACTACAAAATACTGAGTTTCGTGTTGTAACTGCTCGTAGTATTGAGTAATGGTACTTTCGGTGATCGTATTACTTAATTGTAGGTCAAGCATTGCGTCATCGTACTCCATTCTGATACGTTCAGAATAGAATTCGAACTCCATCACCTCTGCTGTAGAATCAACAAAAGCAATAGAACACAAACACAATGTGAGAATGATAGGGAAAATCCTCATTGAATAGACGCTTAGTTACAATTAACCCATTTCAAACTGCAAATTAGGTGACATTCTTTAGAACCACAAGTAAATCGCACGTTTGAATATGATAAATGGTTAATGTTTAGGGATTACTTACGATCGTGTGACAGAATCGAGTTTTTTGTATAATGTTAAAGAGATGAACTATTGTTGGCGTAAAGATCTCATTGATATGCAATAATGTAACGATTGCTGAAATTGTTATATGTGATGTAAAGTTGATTTACATTGTATGAGTTGAGGGCTTTGACTTTTGTAAAGGAGACCTATATTCTATAACTAATGAATAGTATCCTTTACATTTGTAGTCAACACCTGTATATCAGGCTGTGTAAACACTTTTTGAGAATAATCAACTTAAAATTATAGCAGTATGCAAGAAGTATTGACATCTCAGTATTACATGGATCTGGAGGATCGTTATGGTGCGCATAATTACCATCCGCTTCCTGTAGTTTTGGCTCGCGGTGAAGGCGTTTTTGTTTGGGACGTTGAGGGAAAACGTTACTATGATTTTTTATCGGCTTACAGCGCGGTGAACCAAGGGCATTGTCATCCTAGAATTGTAGGTGCCTTGAAAGACCAAGCTGAGGTATTGACTTTAACATCTCGTGCATTCTACAACAACATTTTAGGTGAATATGAAAAGTACATTACAGCGCTTTTAGGCTATGATAAAGTACTGCCTATGAATACGGGTGTAGAGGGTGGAGAGACTGCCATAAAATTAGCTCGTAAATGGGGCTACATGAAAAAAGGTATTCCTGAGAATCAAGCAAAAATCATTTTTGTAGAAGGGAATTTCTGGGGCAGAACTTTGGCGGCGATCTCGTCCAGCCAAGACCCTTCCAGCTATAAAGGTTTTGGTCCTTATATGCCGGGCTATGAAGTGATTCCTTATAATGATTTAGATGCCTTGGCGGAAGCGGTTAAAGACCCCAATGTAGCTGCATTTATGGTAGAACCCATTCAAGGAGAAGCTGGTGTTGTTGTTCCTGATGAGGGCTACTTGAGCAAGGGTTATGAAATTTGTAAAGCCGCTAATGTTCTTTATATCGCTGATGAGGTCCAAACTGGTTTATCTCGTACAGGTAAGATGCTGTGCTGCGATCACGAGAATATGAAGCCTGATATTTTGATCTTAGGTAAGGCATTGAGTGGAGGCATTTTCCCAGTATCAGCTGTATTGTGTGATGATGAGGTGATGCTGAATATTAAGCCGGGCGAGCATGGTTCCACTTATGGTGGTAATCCCTTGGCTTGTAAGGTCGCTATGGCTGCTCTGCAAGTATTGGTGGATGAGAATTTATCAGAGCGTGCGGAGTACTTGGGGCAGATTCTGAGAAAAGAATTAGCCGCTATACCTACTAAGTTGATCAAAACGGTTAGAGGTAAAGGTTTATTGAATGCGATCGTGATCGCAGGCGGTGAAGATCAGCCGGATGGCTGGAACATCTGCATGAAGCTCAGAGATAATGGTTTGTTGGCTAAGCCTACACACGGTAATAAAATCCGTTTCGCGCCGCCACTGACCATGACGGAAGAACAGTTAATGGAATGTGTGGACATTATTCGCAAAACGATTCTGGAATACGAAGCGGCGATGTAATGACCTCGACTTTCGTGAGGGGCACGACTAAAAAAATCCCCATCGGAATCAATATCCGATGGGGATTTTTAATTGGAGTTTTTTCAATTCACCTTAAGAAAAACGTGCTACGATATCTTCCACACGTCCTTCAGGAATCGCGGAAATGAGCTTTTTAGTGTATTCCCTTTGCGGGTTGTTGTAAATCTCATCCGCAGGTCCCATTTCTTCGATCTCTCCTTTGTTCATAACAACCATACGGTCTGACATGAATTTCACTACACTTAGATCGTGTGAGATGAAAATATAGGTAAAGTTGAAGCGTTCGCGAAGGTCGATCATCAAGTTCAATACCTGCGCCTGAACGGATACATCAAGTGCGGAAACGGATTCGTCGCAAATGATGAATTCTGGCTCTAAGGCGAGGGTGCGGGCAATGCAAATACGCTGTCGCTGACCACCAGAAAACTCATGCGGGTAACGGTTCAGGTGGTCGGGGTGCATGCTTACCTCAGTTAGCAATTCAGCGGCTTTTTCTAAGCGTTCTTTTTTACTGTTGAACAAACCGTGAATCCTCATCGGCTCTAAGAGCGATTGACCAATGGTCATACGAGGATTCAAAGAAGAGTAGGGGTCTTGGAAGATGATCTGCATATCTCTACGCATATCTTTCATATCACTCTTGCTAAGATCCAGTATGTGCTTTCCTTTGTAGATAATATCTCCAGACTGTGCTTTAACCAAGCGCAGGAGTGTACGACCTAAAGTGGTCTTACCACAACCGGATTCACCCACCAGACCCATGGTTTCACCGGGATAAACATCAAAGCTTACATCCTTAACAGCCTTTACCCAGCTCAAGGTTTTACCGAAGAAATTCTTCTTAGTGGAGAACCAAGTGTTGAGGTTACGGATCTGTAGAACAGGCTCTTGTTTTTTCAAGTCCACCAAACGTTGTTTGGTTTGTTCTGGCGTAACTAAATAACGCTTAAATGCCTCGTCTACTGAGCTGATTTTCTCTACTATGGTTCCATCATCTTTCACCTCCATAAAGTCGGCTACTGTAGGCAGCTTGCTTAGGCGTTTATCGAGAGGCGGTCTACAGGCAATCAATCCTTTGGTGTATGGATGTTTAGGGTTGGTGAAGATCTCAAGTACTGTGCCTTGCTCAACGATATGTCCTTTGTACATTACGATCACTCGATCGGCGATCTCCGCGATCACCCCAAGGTCGTGTGTAATGAAAATAGTAGATGCGCCTTTCTTTTCTTGCAGCTCGCGCATCATACCTAAGATCCGCTTCTGTACAGTCACATCCAAAGCGGTGGTCGGCTCATCGGCGATCAGTACATTAGGCTCATTACACATGGCCATGGCGATCATCACCCTTTGCTTCTGCCCACCTGATATTTGATGCGGATAAGCATCATAGATGCGTTCAGGCGTAGGTAGCTTTACTTGCTCGAAGTACTCGATCGCTATGCGCTTTCCTTCTTCTTCGCTCACGTCTTGGTGAAGCTGAATGGCTTCCAAGACCTGCTCACCGCATGTAAGTACGGGGTTCAAGCTGGTCATCGGCTCTTGGAAGATCATAGAGATCTCATTACCCCGATAGGTGCGCATCTCTTCATAAGAGATGTCTAATAAATTAACTTGCTGCCCATCTGGACGATGATAGATGATCTCACCTCCTTCGTATTTACCCGGTGGGGTAGGGATCAATCTCATAACAGATAAGCTGGTCACCGACTTACCAGAGCCAGATTCCCCAACGATACCCACTGTTTCTCCCTTGTGGATGGTGAAGCTTACATCATCCACGGCTTTTACCGTTCCATTTTCAGTGTGGAAATAGGTTTTCAGATTTTTTACTTCCAGTAATTTATCACTCATGATCTTTCAGATTTCTTGTTCTTCAAAATTAAGTTAGCGATCAGCGATTAAAGCTAAATCGAAATTAGCGCAGGCGGGTATGATCGCGAGGGTCGAAGGCCTGTCTTACCGCTTCTCCGATGAAAGTCACCATACTCAAAGTCATGAAGAGCATAAAGAGTGGGGTGAGGATCAACCACGGATAGCTGATATTTGACGAGCCTTGACGAATGAGTTCTCCCCAGGATGGGGTAGGAACTGGTAGACCAAATCCTAAGAAATCAAGTGCTACAAGTGAAGAAATATATCCTACGATACGGAAAGGTGTAAAGGTGATCACCGATGTCAAAGCGTTCGGTAGTATATGACGCAACATGATATTGAAATCCGACTGTCCCAATGCTCTTGCCGCAGCTACATAGTCTCTGGATTTTTCTCGATAAAATTCCCCTCTTACATAGTAGCTAATGCCTATCCAGCCTGTCAGTACAACCATCAAGCTGGCCAAGAAGAGGAAGGCGGACCAAGTATCGGTGATGTTCACGAATTTCACCAGGATCATCATAATGAAGAGGAAGGGTAGCGTACTGAAAACCTCTATGAGTCGTAGCCCTACCAAATCCACTCTACCGCCATAGAAACCGAGAATAGCTCCTACAGTGATACCAATAATCAGTCCGAAGAAGGTCACCACTAAAGAGAAGGAAATAGAGATCCTAAATCCATAAGAGAGTCGAGCGAAGATGTCTCGACCTTGTGTATCTGTACCTAAGAGGTTTTTTCTATCTGGTGCTGTTGGCGGACTAACGCCTTCGGGGAATTCGCTCATTAGCACTTCAAGTGGGCCGTAAGGGTAGGGGGGCATTAAAACCCAATTCCCTTCGCCAGCTGCTTTAAAGTCTTTTTTCAGTTGGCGGTAATTCACCACCCCACCAGACTGCCCGAACTGTTCGCCAGTATATTCCTTGCCGGTCATGAATAATTCACTGAAGGCGGGAAAGGAAGTTGTACCATTATACTTTACCATTAAGGCTTTGTTATTCACCAAAATGGGGTTCAAAAAGGATAAGAAATACAGGATACTAATTATCCAGAGCGAGTAATAGCCTCGCTTGATCTTTTTGAAGTTTTTGATCCGTTTTTCTAAAATCGATTCGGATCTTAAAGGTTTATTATTTGCAGTTGCCATGATTTCGCTTAGAATACGTTGAGCTAATGTCGGTCTTGTGTACGAAATAGTACTCTTCTGACCGATGATTGATGAACTTAAAAGCCAGTGTAAATGAGCTTGCTTAATCGAATTTGATTCTTGGATCGATCAGCACATACAGCAGATCCGATATCAAATTACCGATTAACAAAGTCAATACACTCAAGGCCAAGAAGCCCATGAAAATGGGGTAGTCCATAGTGGTAATGGCTTTGAAGCTCAATAAGCCGATCCCATCAATATTGAATACCAGCTCCATCAGGTAAGAACCTGATAAGAAGATACCCACTATACCACCAATACCCGTAGCGATAGGAATTAAAGAGTTACGCACCGCATGTTTGAAGATCACCTTTTTCTCAGGTAATCCTTTGGCGAAGGCGGTACGTACATAATCTAAGCTCAAGTTTTCTAAGAGCGAATTTTTCATCAAAATGGTCAGCGTAGCGAAACTGCCCACCATATAACAGATCACGGGAAGCACCGTATGTTTTATCTGGTCGAATATCTTACCGAAAAACGATAAACTATCATAATCTAAGGAACGGAAGTTACCCATAGGAAACCACTCTATGCCCATGACCTTTCCACTGGCGAAAAGTAAGAGTAGTAAAACCCCTAAAGCATAACCGGGAATAGAATAACCAATGAAAATCACGAAACTGGTGATCACATCAAAATTCGTGTTGTGACGAATGGCTTTCATGATACCCAAAGGAATACAGACCGCATAAGTCAAGAAGAAACTGATCAATCCGAAATACAAAGAAATGGGTATCCGTTCTCTGATCAATTTCCCAACAGGTTGACTGTGTTCAAAAGAAGTACCCATATCGCCTTGTAACAAACCACTGATCTTGTTCTTGGCCAAATAAAAAGAGCCATCATCTTGCTTGTTCACAGCCCAGTCGTTAGAAGTCGTCCAGCTGTCAATAGAGGATGAAGGCGGAAGCTCAGGATAGCTCTTGCCTTTGTGTTGGAAGGCGTAATCACCACCAACACCACTTTTCAGCAGTTTGATGCCACCACTTCCATCAGATTCAACCTTGACATGCCGCTGTATCAAACGACTATTATTATTACCTAAATCAACACGTCTGACGGTTTCCCTGAACATATCTCCAGGCTTAACCACTTCAGAATCTATCTCACGAGGGTAAAGCCCCAACCAGATCAGATAGCGCGCCAGGAAAGGCTTATCCAATCCGAATTGTTTTTTCAACATTTCCAGTTGCTCAGGACTGATGCCTGAATCATCTCTCATACTGTCACCACCAGATGCAACCTCTTCTCCACTACCCATACTCGCCATGCGCATTTTGTCGATCGCACGATCAAGCGGCCCACCTGGTACAACACTCAATATGGCGAACACCAAAAGTGTTGAACCCAAAAAGGTGGGTATCATTAAGAGTAAACGTTTAATTATGTACTTGAACATATTGTAAAAATCTATAAGGGGGCAGAAAAGGGAATGTGACCCTTTTCATAATTTATTGTTCCAAGACGAAATGTAGAATTATAAATCAAACCTAGCAAATTCTGCCGCTAGGAAATGTTGTATAATCCCTATTAGATACAAAAAAAAGGGCGATGCGTTAGCGCATCGCCCTTCGTTCGACTTAAATCTTTTGATAAATTACAGTCCTCGCTTATTCCAAGCGTCAATGATTTTGGTATCTACAGGCTGCATAACGGTCGATTTATCGCCTTGTGCTTTTTCCAAAGTCTTGGCTTTATCTTCGTCATACCACCAGTAAGTCAGCACACCTTCAAAATCTCCGGTGTAGCCTAAACCGGTTTTAGGATAAGAGTATTTGTTCCAATAAGAGCAACGCAGTGTGTGCGGAGCGATCCAACCCATAACGTAATGGTATTGCTCCGAAGCGATTTTATCTATTTCTAAGATATATTCAACACGCTTCTTACCATCATACTCTTTATTGTACAACTCGATCAACTCATCAATACGATCATTCGCCATACCGGTCATGTTCGTATTATCAGGCACATCGGCATACTTAGAGTGCATACTACCTTCCGGATTAGGGAATAATAAACCTCCCCAGTTTTGGTAGTGGATTTTGAAGTCTTTCGCCTGTGCTTTTTTGAAACGCTCATTACCCGCGATGGTCTTAAAGTTCATCTTGATACCAGCGTTCTCTAGATCCTGCTGGAAAGGAATGAAAATACGCTCTAAGCTCTCATCACTCATCAAGTTCAACTCGAATTCTTCGCCCTTAGCATTTTTGCGGTACTTATCACCTGCCTTACGTGTCCAACCTGCCTCGTCTAATAACTTAGCGGCCAATGCAGGATCATACTTAGGCTTCGGATTGTCTTTGTTCTCGAAAACACTTGAAGGGAACCAAGACTGGCAACGTACATACTCATCAAAGAACATCTTCTCGTTCAACTGCTCAAAATTGAACAAATAGCTGAACGCCTTACGTACATTAAGATCGTTGAAAGGAGACTCATTCGTATTCATCGCGAAACCACCCATACCCTGAGGGTCATAGTTGTAAATTTTACGCTTTTGAATCAGTCCGCGCTTCACATTATCGTCTTTATTCACATTCAACTCTTCCACCCACCACTGTGCACGTGCAGGAATGTAGAAGTCGAACTCACCCTTTTGGAATTTCTCCAACTCCAATCTACGCTCTCTAACGATCAACATGCGCAACTCATCGAAGTTGTAAGCACCTACATTAGAAGGGTATTTTTCCGCCCAGTAATTATCTCTACGCTTCATCACTACCAAGTCACCTTGCTTGGTTTTGTCCAAGTCGATCTCATAAGGACCGGTACCCGGCAACATCTGGTACTGATAATTACTTAAGTAGTCTTTACCATCGATCTTTGCCAAGTGGTAAGCCGGCATAATAGGTACTCCAGAATAGTACAAGAAGTTTCTCCAGCTATCTTCTTTCACCTCTATGCTAACAATGTACTTACTTTCTTTAACCGGACGGTTATAGTATTTCGGCCACATGGTATTGTAGTAAACATCCTCGATCTTTTCATCAGTTAGAAGATCATAAGTCGCCACTACATCATCAGCGGTAACAGGTCTACCATCGCTCCAACGTGCATTAGGATCAATACGGAAAGAGTATTTTTTCTTGTCTTCACTGATCTTCCAATGTGTAGCTAAAGCAGGCACATAGTTTGACGTCTCCGCATCATAACCTAACAAACCCTCGTACACCAAGCCACCGATCACACGAGTCACCTGATAGTTCGAGTTTTTACCGAAATAACGGAATACCGCAGGGTACTCGTTAAAAGACATTGTTATGGATCCGCCTTTCTTCGCGTTTGGTGATCCCGTAGGCTTATAAGAAGTGTTTGTTTCCCAGCCTTGATCCGCGGCGATTTCGGCAAAGCCAGCTCCACCTTGATCCGCGCTTACATTAGGGTCAGCACCTGTAGGAGGAAGCACCTCGGTTTTACTACCACTATTACCACTAGTTTGAATGATCTCTTCTCCACCGCCGCCACCGCCGCAGGCAAAGAACATGCAAACCGTAAAAGCCAGCATGAGCAGGTAGGTCTGTTGAGTTAGGTTTTTCATACGTTTAAAAGTCTTTTTCACGAATATTCGTGATAATAAGTTTACGTTCTCGCCAAAGGTACGCATTTAACTACATTCGTTTCCAAGCCCTCCCGCTCAAATGTTGTTAATTTTGCTGCGCCCCGCAATGAAAAGGGGATGTTTGCTTACGTATCTTACATTTTTTTGTACGCCAAAAACGGCGCGATAAATCGAGCCGCTACAAGCGTTTTGGCAAAAGAATCTTATGCCCCTTTTCATTGCGCGACCGGGCTATCCACTAAATTCGGCAGTCGCTCTGGCTTTTCGCTGGCAGGGCTAAAAATGGCTACCTCTGGGCCGCCTTTTTAGCCCGCCGCTCAATAGCCATTTCGCCTACCTCATACCGCTCCTATCCCTCGCAGAGCGTTAGCCCAAGCAGCCTTCTTAGAAAATATTGCGTTTGTAAATTGACTACCAACTAGCAGCTATTTATGAAATACCAAATTCTCCTTGTCAGTTTTCTATTCGTTCTAAGTGCGTGTTGTACCAAAAAAGCCTGTTTCAATGCCTTCGACTTAAGGGAGATCCACCTGAAAGGCTATACTTCAGCTGAAATGAATGATGTTACCCTAACGGCTTATGAAAAAGGCTCGGATTTCAGCACATTGATTGAAAGCGAAACTTTACTCGGGATGGACAGTCAGATCAGCGAATCAGATCATTTACTTGTACCTGGTATTACTTTTTCTGGAAACTATGATTATAGAATCGAACTTGCCGAGCCCTATCAGGTTTTAGACATCACCAATATTGTTACCACTACGGATGAATGTAACGATTGCTTTTTAAGTAAAGATGAATATATCGTCATGGAGAGTTATGAATTGAATGGGGAGTTAATCGAAGAACGTTATTTCTTTATTCAAAAGTAAGTGTGTTCTTGGTTCTTTATGGTCAACTCATAGACAGCATCCCGCCAGTGGTATGAGAATGGACTACTACTGGCATCAACTTTTCTAGTTTAGCATTTCGGGTATCTAAACGTACCCAATCTCCCGTTCTCAAGCTTTTAAATTGATCATTATTATTATTGGCGATCATAGAAGGAATACCCGCATCTTTTAGCAGTAGCGCCGCATTGGAATAGGGATTTCCTTTAAGGGCAACGAATCCATTACAGAAAGAAAGCCAAGCAGCCCAAGCTGGAGACAACTCATCTACGACTAAGATGGGGTTTTGTAGTTCAATAGGTGATTTTAGGTGTTTGATATCCGCGGTGCTCAAACGCCAGATCTGCCCTTCTATATAACCGGTTTCGATCTTTAGCGCAGAACGTTGGCTGTTAAAAGGTACTAGTTTTTGCCAGTGTTCCCATGAAGTGCCATTAGTAATGAAAGTGTCTGTCGGTATGTTTTCTGTAAGCGTATTTGTTTGTTGAGCAATAGCAGATGCAGATGCTTTCATTGTTGATGATGCAGTTCCCCTTTGTTGTTGTTTTGGAACATACTTCTGAATCAACTCTTGATGGGTAAATGCTGAAAAATCAAAATCTGCTCCGAATTTATACTGCGTGTGGTACTTCAATTCTTTTCGGAATGATCGTAAGATCAGCATGCTTTCATGATGAAGTTGTTCTCTTGAAAGGAAGAGTTTCTCTAATGCCTTATTATTGTTAAAGCTTATTTTTTTCCAAAGCGGTTTTCTAAGTGGTAAGTTGGCCAATTGACTGCTTGGACCGATTTTATGTAAGATGCGCCCCCATGCTTCTTCAGGAATTTCTTCAAAACGCAGCTCAGCTAAATCCCCTTCATACATGCCTCTATGCCCATGTTGCAATAAGAATAGGTCTAAAGGCAAATTCCCTTGGAATAAACTACGTACATCTTGTAAAAACCCTGTTCTACTTGAGGCCCGACTAGGGGTTGGTAAGCCAGAACGAATAGATATCCCCAATTGAATGGCTAAACTAATGGTTAAGGATAATTCTCTTTGATAGAGCTGCGTATAAAACTCGGATAGGTCTTTAAGTAAGTTTTCACAAGCAGCTTTAGGCTGTTTGAACCACATTTTCTTTCTATTGGTTCTACGCAACTTACTAGCTTGTTCTATATAGAATAGCCATCTGTTTATTTCAGTACTGGTGTTACTTTGACGGTCGAATGCCTTATATATCGCTTTGATATTGCTTGCTGCGACCAAGGGGCGGAATCCCAAATTATAGGGGTCGCTAATGTTCAAAATCTTACAAATCGGTCGGCTTGGTAAACCCCATTTCACGAGCACATCTAACAAAGCACCGATATTCAAATAAGGCCAGTTATCGTGCTGTTTGATCAGTGCGGTCGCGGACAGGTCAGGATGCAGCGGAGTGAACAGATCCATTTCATTTGCCTGAGGTTGGTTGAGCACGGATGCTGTAAAAGGAGATATGCTACTTGGAAACAACTCTCGCATAAACAAAGGTGCCAAACAAAGTTGTGCTTGCCCATGCAATTTTTCACATCCTAAAAGCAGGATCGGGTTTTTAGCATCTGCTGTGAGTACGAAGTTGATCTTTGTACCAAAAGGGTGATCTTTTGCTAAAGCTAGATTGATTCGTTGCGCATAGACAGAAAGCTGCTTAAATGCTTTACAAAAGGAATGATATGGATGTTGTTTATTGCCAAAAGGAAGCCAATGCTTGTTAGCAGACAGGTACTTTAGGTCTCTTTCTTCGAATTTAGGAAGGTTGATACTTCCTGCTTCCATTTCCATTTCCATTTCCATTTGCACTTCCTGTTGATCCTGTTCTGATAGGACTTGGTAGTTGAGCTGAAAAATGCCTTTTGTATTTGCTATTAGTTGCCCTTCAAGTAACACCTCTTTGGGCATTTCTTGTAGTATAAGTTCCAATTCGGCTTCTTGTGTATTATTGTGAATTGCTTGAAAAGCTGCGATGACCGCCGCTAATTGCTTGGGTGAGGTGTTCAGGTGTGCTGAGGGAGAATAACAATAGGATGCATCTCCATCTACGTCAACATCTGGTTTGTGAATGGAGAAAACGCTGGACTTATTCGGATACTCAGCTGAATCTGCTTCATTTGACACATCATTGGGTAGCACCGCTAATGGGAATTGGAGTTTCATCTCCATATCCCATAACAAGTCATCATTATGTTGGTATTGGGCAGGAATGATGCTCAAAAAGGGCAATGTAGGTAGTCCTAAAGAATGGAATAGCTGTAATTGGGATAGCTTTTTCATGGGTACTTTCTCTTCTTTTGTTGGTGAACATATGGGTGGAGTTAGGAATTGTGGTGTTCGCCAATTTGAAAACTAAATAATCAGATAGCTTCGAGGCTTAAATTTCTTCATGTTGCTTCGTGCTCTTCTTTCTTAGTGGTTAATTGATCTTGAAAATCAAGACTTTGCTGACCACAAAGAAAGAAGTACACAAAGGAGCACAAAGTCTTTTTTTAGACTTCTGGCTAAATCATTTCTATCTAAAAAAATGTAACTGTTTAGTTCAGGCAATTTTGGCTGAAAAATATCTTTTTGCCCTTATACTTCAGCTTTCTTGAAAGCAAGCGCGCTGCGATTCCTTTCAAGAAGAGCTTCGTCTAAGACCAAAAAGCCTGATTTTTCATCTCAAAAGCCCTAACCTAAATAGTTACAAAAAACTTAGTTTACACTGCAATTATTCAGTTGCACGATGATTACGTTAAACTGAATGATGTGTTTCGCTAACAGAAGAGAGGGTGAAATAGAGGGGTGGAGAGGGTTGTGAGGTGGTTAAGGTGTTTAGTATTTATACTTGCCTTTCCATAGGGCTTTCATGCGTTTGCGGGTGTCGCGTTCTCGGGCATTGTCACCGGGGTTGTACAGGCGTTTGCCCTCTATCTGTTCTGGTAAAAATTCCTGATCCACGAAGTTATTGCTATGGTCGTGGGCGTATTTATACCCACTGCCATAATTGAGGTCTTTCATCAGCTTGGTCGGCGAATTTCTCAAGTGTAGCGGCACGGCTAAATCACCTGTACGTTTTACCAATTCTTTTGCTTGTTTGATCGAAACATAGGTCGCATTACTCTTAGCCGAAGTAGCTAGGTAAACAGTGGTCTGAGACAAGATGATCTCACATTCCGGATAGCCGATTTTTTGCACGGCATCAAAGCAAGTATTCGCCAGTACGAGCGCAGTTGGATTGGCATTGCCAATGTCTTCACTGGCGGCTATGAGTAGTCTGCGAGCAATGAATTTGGGGTCTTCGCCACCAACGATCATGCGTGCCAACCAATACACAGCAGCATTGGGGTCACTTCCTCTGATGGACTTGATGAAGGCGGATATGATGTCGTAATGCTGTTCTCCGCTTTTGTCGTAGCGCAGCATTTGCTGCTTGGCGAATTTTTCTACTACGGTATTATCAATAGTGATGGCACCACTTTTCTCTGCTTCACTTTCCAGACTTTGGATCAGTAACTCGAATAGGTTGAGTAATCTGCGCGCATCACCACCACTTAAGCCCAATAAGGCATCTGTTTCTTTGAGTTGGATGTTCTTATCGCGTAGGTGAACATCATTATAGATCGCGTAGTGCAGGATCTGCATGAGTTCTTCTTTGTCGAAAGACTCTAATACATAGACTTGGCAACGCGATAATAAAGCGGAAATGACTTCAAAGGAAGGGTTCTCAGTTGTTGCACCTATAAGGGTGATCGTACCCTTTTCGACCGCGCCCAGCAGAGAATCTTGCTGTGATTTACTGAAGCGATGGATTTCATCAATGAACAGTAAAGCTCTGCCTGCTTTTTGGGCTGTGGCGATGACTTCACGCACTTGTTTTACTCCACTATTGATCGCACTCAAAGAAAAGAAGGGTAGTTTCAATTCCTTGGAGATCAAATTGGCTAAAGTGGTTTTACCAACGCCAGGTGGCCCCCACAGTATCATTGAGGGGCAGTTACCTGTATCTAAAACTTTTCGTAGTACTTGATCGGTACCTACAAGATGTTGTTGACCTATGTATTGTCCTAAAGTAGTAGGACGCATACGTTCCGCTAGAGGTTTTGAAGTCGCATTCATCTGCTCAAGATAAGGCAGGTTCTTGTCCTCTACAACCAAATTGTTTCTATTGAATAAGCTCATGATGCGAATATACATCAAGCCAATAAAATTAGCAACAAAAAGCTCAAAAATTTAGTATTGTGTTTTCTGCAAGAGGGATAGGAGCGGTAATGAGCCGCCTGAATGCGCCCTGGCTGGCGGCATAAAAAGG
>JAHDGT010000555.1 GCA_020631675.1 Bacteroidota bacterium | reverse complement strand
AAAATGGCTACCTCTGGGCCGCCTTTTTATGCCGCCGCTCAGGGCGCATCCAAGCGGCTCATTTCCGCTCCTATCCCTCGCAGGGGCACTAATGAAAAAGTAATAAGTATTAAGGCAAAAGTGATCGAATCGCATGCTTTTCAAAAGATAACTACTTCATCGCCAGCACGAAGTCTTATGTCTTTTAATTAAAACATACATCTGTACATATGTCAACTGAAGTCATCACCCCTACAACAACAGCTCCTACCGTAAAAAACGGATCTTTCTCTTCTAGCGTGCCTACTTCGATCACGGAAAACGAAGCCAGTACCCTAGAGCAAAATGTCCTGTCGCTGATTGACAAGCAAAAAGAATTTTTCAGTAGTCAGATCACTAAAGACATCGATTTCAGGATCGCGCAATTGAAAAAACTCAAGAAGACGATCACTAAATACGAGAAAGAGATCTTAGAGGCGTTAAAGCTAGACCTGAACAAACACAA
Source organism: Bacteroidota bacterium (assembly GCA_020631675.1). Taxonomy (GTDB): domain Bacteria; phylum Bacteroidota; class Bacteroidia; order Chitinophagales; family UBA2359; genus JAHDGT01. The sequence continues at coordinate 2,044 of JAHDGT010000555.1, read as the reverse complement.
GTTCGAGGGCTATGGAGCAGAGTTGGGTTTGGTGTATTTAGAGTTGGATAAAACGCTTAAGCACTTGCGTAAATGGGCAAAGCCCACCAAGCGCAAAACAGCACTTTTCCACGCCATTGGCAGCAGCTATACCTACTACGATCCATTTGGTAGAGTATTGATCATCGCTCCTTGGAACTACCCTTTCCAATTGGCTTTCCTTCCTATTATTGGTGCTTTGGCGGCTGGTAACTGTGTGACCCTGAAACCAAGTGAGCTGTCCGTTCACACCACAGCGATCATGGATAAGATCATCAAAGAAACTTTTGATGAGCGTTATGTGGCTTGCGTACAAGGGGCTATTCCAGAAACGACCGCACTACTGAATGAGCATTGGGATTTTATCTTCTTTACCGGAAGTACGGCTGTGGGTAAAATCGTATACCAAGCTGCTGCTAAGCACCTTACACCAGTTGTATTGGAGCTAGGCGGTAAGAGTCCGTGTATCGTAGATAAAGATGTGGCTTTAGATGTAGCGGCTAAACGGATCGCTTGGGGTAAATTGCTCAATAACGGTCAGACCTGTATCGCACCAGATTACTTGCTGGTTCATGAAGACATTAAAGAGGAATTAGTCGCTAAGATCAAGGAGAAAGTGGTGAAGTTCTACGGTAAAGACGCTTCAAAAAGTAAGTCGTATGGTAGAATCATCAGTGAGCGACATGTTAAGCGTTTAGCTGGACTGATGCAAGGAGGTGACATCATCTTTGGCGGACAGATCGACCATGAAAACCGTTACATCAGTCCTACACTGATAGACAATGTCTCACCAGATGCACCGATCATGAAGGAGGAGATATTCGGCCCTATTCTGCCCATTCTCACTTTCAAAGAATTAGATGAAGCCATACAGTTCATCAACGATCGTCCGAAGCCACTGGCATTGTACATCTTCTCTAAAGACAAAGACTTCCAGCAAAGAGTATTGAATGAAACCTCAAGTGGAGGAGGTTGTGTCAATGATACTCTAATGCACTGCGCGAATGACAATATGGCTTTCGGTGGTGTAGGCGAAAGCGGCATTGGTGGTTACCACGGTGAGCACAGCTTCAAAACTTTCTCTCACCAGAAGAATATGTTGCATAAGTCTACAGCGGTGGATCCTTACATTCGCTATGCACCCTACAATTCGCCAATGCGCGTATTGAAGAGTTTATTGAAGCGTTTTGGATAGTTCTAACCAACATATCCTTTTCATACACGGTGCATGGCATGGCGCATGGTGTTGGGAACAGCATTATGTGCCCTACTTTGAAGCGAATGGGTATACTTGCCACACTTTTAGCCTACCCAAACACGATAGCCCCGGACAACAAAAAGGCATCAACTATTTGCGGATAAATGATTATGTACAAACGTTGAAAGCACAAGTGGATCGTTTGGAACGTCCGCCTATCATTATTGCCCATTCTATGGGTGGAGCAGTCCTCCAAAAATATCTTGAAAAATACAGCTGTGAGAAGGCGGTGCTATTGACTAGTGTACCGCCCAATGGGGTGTTGAGAACTACCATTAATTTTTTGACAAAAAAAGCATATTCTTATCCCGCAATTTTAGGGCTGAATCTGTACCACCTGGTCAATAGCCCGGACAAGGCGAAGTGGGCGTTTTTTTCTGATGATCTACCCGATGAAGAGTTAGGGAAGTATAGCCGCCAATTATGCGCGGAGTCTTTTGCCGCCTTTCTGGATATGACCTTTTTCCGAGTGAAGACCAATTACCACACGAAGATCCCCATGCTGGTTTTAGCTGCTGAAAAAGATAATATTTTTACGATTAAAGAAAATCAGAGCACCGCTAAAAAGTACAATGCCGACTTCGAGTTGGTACAGGGTATTGCTCATGATGTGATGCTAGATACGACCTGGAAAAAAGCAGCTTCAGTCATTTTAAAATGGTTAGAAAGGAACTAAATTGAATGTGCCAAAAAATACATTCCCTTCGACCTCTGTGAGGGATAGTAGTGGTTATGAAGCCGCTGAATGCGCCCTGTTTGGCGGCGTAG
>JAHDGT010000554.1 GCA_020631675.1 Bacteroidota bacterium | reverse complement strand
AACCGTAATACCAAATGTAAGGTGGTTTCAGGAAAATGTCAAGGTTTCAACACTAATATTTGAAAAATATAATTAATCGTTTGTAGCGAGCAGCACTAATATATACATGTAGTCATTCGATTTCATCTGCTCACGGGAGACGTTATGATATAACGTCTCTACATGGTGTGTCGTGTGGATTTAAAATTGTTTTGCTGTGGGCGGGAGGACACATGACCCTCCCCTACAATTTGTTTTTTTGTCTGTGTGGATATTAGACGTTGTCGTTGAAGGAGACTCTTGGGTCTACTAGGGCGTACATCATGTCTGCTATGAGGTTGCCGAGCATGGTCAGTATAGCGGCGAACATTACGATGGTGAATACGACGGGCCAGTCTCGGGAGATGATGGAATCATAGGCCAAGAAACCCATGCCCGGTATGCTGTAGATCACCTCAATAGCTACAGACCCGGCTATCGCAGCGGGGAAGATGTAGGCGAACATAGTAATGATCGGGAATAGGGAATTGCGGAAGGCATGTTTCCAGATCACGGTTTTAGCCCCTAAGCCTTTTGCATTTGCTGTACGGATGTAATCTTGTTGTACCACATCTAACATCCCCCCTCGCATTTGGCGGGAGATATAGGCCAAGGAGCCGTAGGTCACACAGAACACAGGTAAGGTCAAGTGATAGCCATAGGCAAAGAAGGACTGAAAGAAACCTGCGTCATCTGCTAGGCGGGGCAGCTTTCCCGGTGGGAAGAGGTCTGTCCATGCGCCGTATTCGGGGGTGGTGAAAAAGACGATCAGGAGGGTGCCGACCCAGAAACTGGGCAGAGAGTACAGTATGAATAATAGTGTGGTACTGATCCTGTCAAAGCGACTGCCTTTTCTTACGGCTGTTGCTACTCCGATAGGAATGGAAATGATGTAAGCCAGTAAAATGGATACGAGGTTGATGATGAATGTCCATCGAAGGGCATCCCATATTTTGCTGGATACGGGTCGATCGTCAATGTAAGAGATGCCGAAGTCGCCTTTCATGAAGTTACTGATCCAGCGGTGGTATTGGTTATTGAAACCGAACCACTTGATATCTGGAATGAGCTTCTTGTTGAGGGTGGTTTCTGTAGTGACTTTACTATAAGCATCTGATATACCTCCGATCAAGGGAGCTACGGCGGCTATGGTTCCTGTGGTATCTGTTGCCACGGCTTCATTCATACGCTTGAGTGCCGCTCCGATTTTATTGTCTTTGTGGTGCACGAGCAGGTCGTTCACACCAGTACGTATGGCACGTAAGGCACTGTAGTTACCGTCTTCTTGAGGTACATTGTAGTAGTCTAAATCCAGTTTACGCACTTGCTCGTAATAGTCGGCTATATTGGGCCAGTTGCCATAGAGTTCGACCATATTGCCCAGCAGTTGACGGTGGGCCAGCTTGGGCACTTTATGTAGCGTGTCCGGGTAGGCCCGAGAAGAGACACCAAAGTAGAATACAGGTAGATCCAAGCCCAGACGCTCAGCGGTTTCTTGGTAGACTTTTTCATTGGCCAGCTTATCGGCCATGACACCCGAATCTGATGCGCCGCCGCCTTTTAGGATCACCTCTACGGGATCCCCGGGCGCCAGCTTGCTCAGAAAGAATACCCCCAACGATATGATGAATAGCGTAGGGATAAAAATGAGTATACGGGTGATGATGTATTTGAACATAATGCCTGTAAAAGTTCGTGATGAACGCTACTTGGAAAATGGTGGGCGAACCACCCCGTCTGCCTGCGGCAGCCACCCTTACTGAGAAGGGGAATTTATCTTCAAAACAAGGTGTAGAAAGGGCGACCACAAGGGATCGCCCCTACCCTATTTTAATGATTTACATGCTGGCGGCTGGTTTTTTGAGGACGAAGTTACGCTCGTCGTAACCGGGGCGCATGACAGATGATTTGGCGTTGTCGAAACGCTTGTGGATCATGATACGCTCAAGCGGGGTGTATAGGAATACGTAGGGCTGCTCGTCGTAGATGATCTCTTGTAGGCGGCGGTATAGTTTATTGCGCTCGCCCTCATCTAAGGTAACGGCGATCTGATCGATGATGCGATCGCTTTCTTCGTTACCGAAGCCGACTTGGTTGGCACCATCAGGGGTGTCTGAGTCTGTATGCCAGATCTGCTTGGGATCATCAGGAATGGGCGACTGTACCCAGCCGATGCATTTGATCTCGAATTCGCGACGCTTGTTTTCTTCTAGGTATAAGCTCCATTCGCGCTGTTGCACATCAATATCAACACCGGCACGCTTGGCATTCTCTTTGAGCATTAAGCCGATGTTTTTACGGCGGTCACGACCGGTATTATAGGTGAAACGCACCTTCATCTCAACAGTCTCTCCATCAATTTGCTTGTCGACGATACCATTGCCGTTGGTGTCTTCCCAGCCTGCCTCTTTTAGTAGTGCTTTTGCCTTGTCCACATTGAAATCAATGAGATCCAAGCCATCGTGGTAAGCACCTTTCTTACTGGGGTGGACAGGGCCTACTAAACGCTCGC
>JAHDGT010000047.1:1799-16003 GCA_020631675.1 Bacteroidota bacterium | reverse complement strand
ATAATCGTTGCTCCTGACTTGCTCTTTTAGCCGTATCCTGCGTTATGAAAAGCCTACTGTAGCGCTGCTATAGCTCGTTTTTCATGCCTTGGCTACAACTAAAATAGCTGCGCCTTGAGCTATACGCTTACTTTTGTCCAGGTACTTGTTCAGCTGGCGAAGATAGGACTAAGTCGCAAACCAATACCCACCAGCAAGAAGAAAACGAACATGGCGGTATAAACCGTTGCCGAAAACGCATTTTTCTTGTTAAATGGTAATTGCTGAAAAACGAAAGAAAGAAAGAATGCAATCACATACCATGCTAGATAATTCTGCATGGGTACGACATCGCCTCCCCAGTGCCAAAAACCTAAACGCATAGCTACTGGCTCTATAAGCACATCTAAAATGACCAGTAAAAGAGGGGCAAGGAAAATAATTTGCTTGGCTGACAAGCGATCAATTAATAGACTATTCGCCGCATACACGCATAGGAACCAATTCAGTCCGATCACCCAAGGAACCCCCATCATCATAGGTCCTAGCACTTTTCCGTAGTGGTAATCACCGAATACCATTCCTGTGGCCACGCCCAATATCTCGGCCAACATGCCTGTTGAGAAAGCGATAAGCGCGAAAAAAAGAAAAGACCGATTCCAATCTTCATGATGCCACAAAAGAAGAACCGCGGATAGCAGGAGTGTAAAAGGAGTAGCAGAGGCGAATAGCTCCTGTGTACCTAGATAGCAAATGAAAGGTATACCTGATAAGTAAACCAACCAAATCACAAATTTGCTGATCGCCGTTTTATCTTTAAATATTTGCCTCATAGTGCGACAAGCTAAACAATAGCTGCCATATTATGTTCGATTCCAGAGGAATTTTGTATCCACTAAAAACGCAAGCGATCCCTTATATTGCAGTCAAAAGGAAGCCTACTGATCATGAAGTAGGCCAGCACCTCCACCTAAGAGCGTGTTTAGGATTTTAAATTCGGTCTGCAAAAGGCGCATTTTTTCCTGCTCTTCTTAAAAAAGAATAGCAGTAGCGCTGCTATTCCGATTATTTTTTAATCGATCAGTCTAAAAAATCACACTTTTTCGACCAGATAATAAATTCCTAAACACGCTCTAAAATAAGATCCGCATTGGTAAATCCGCTTAAAAAATTAAAGATAGAGCAGGTATCTCAACTTTTGAATGATCACGACGATCAGTTTCTAGCTGATCATCTACAAGCTCTAAGTTTTCAAAAGTCTGCTTTGGTCTTAGATATGATCCGACAAACGGATGTATCCAGAGCTGGTTCTATCTTCAGCACCGTCGGGCAAGAAGGCTGGACTAAGATGATGGAAAATGCAGAGTACCCTGTTCTCATCAACTTTTTAGCCAGCTTAAGAGGGCTGGATGATGACTTATTACGTCAGGCTATACGCACTATACCCAAGGAGCAGCTTATCCGCGAAGAAGAGTTAGGGAATCTCTATTATTTCAATCAGTTGCTGTATACTTTTTTCCGTCTGGAAATGGAAGAAGAAGGGCAATTGCTTGTAGGTATAGCGGAATCGCATATCCCAAGGTTTGTCAAAACGCCAGATTTAAGAACTTATACCAGTTTCTTAGAGCTGTTGAGTAATTATAGCGATATAAAGCCCCTGTTAGATACTTATGGGAAACGTTTATTCGGTGCGATCACACGTTTTGCGCCTACTAATGCAAAAGAACGCAAACAAAGTTCTATTCCGCGTTTAATAGGAATCGTAGCACGCTTTCAACCCGAACTGGCTCATAAGCTTTTGAAACACGTGCATTATTTAAGTAGAAACGAAGATGATTTAGCCTGGGGAGAACAAGCGCCATTGGAAATATTGGCGTATTGCAATTTAAAAATGGCGGGTTATCATCTTTATAATGAAGAAGGGAATAAAGCAGAGCAAATGTTGCAACATTGCAACAAATTATTCACCCAATTAAATCATGATAAAGGCTTAGCGTTAACTTATTTTCAATTCGCGAAGCTGGCGAAACTTCAAGGGGAAACCACAAGTATGAATCTTCACGCTACACGTGCGCAGATCCATGCCCAACAAGCAGATTGGGCTGAATTGGTCGAGGATATTCAAGCTTTCATGAAGTCGACATGATGAAGTAGTTCAAACTAACAGCATGCGAATCATTCTAAAAACCGCGGTTGAACAAAGCCATGATCAAGTATTTGATCAGTTTGACCAATCACTATTTAAAGCTTTGGCCCCTCCTTTCCCACCCATTAAAATTGAGCGTTTTGATGGCAAAGCAATAGGTGATGTTGTTATTGTAAAATTGGGCCTTATCAATCAGAGGTGGGTCAGTAAAATAACTTCTGTTATTCAGTCAGAAAAGGAAAGCAGCTTTACCGATCAGGGGCAAGAATTGCCTTTTTTTCTTAGCAAATGGGTACACCATCACCGCATCTTAGCGCACGAAAAAGGGGCTTTGATCGTAGATGATATTACGTATCAAAGCCCCTATAAAGTTTTGGACTATTTATTATACCCTATTATGTGGGCACAATTCGCTTACCGGAAACCCATTTACAGAAAATGGTTCGGTAGAAAAGCTAATTAGGAAGCCTTCTCATCCGTACCCGTATCCGTAGGTGGTTTTTGCTCTGTAGTTTGAGTGGTCTCTTTCGCCTTTGGGGCTTTAGGAGGCTTCGGCTTGCTTGGTTTCTTCTTTGGTATTTTCTTAGCCGTGATGAACACGATCATACGCTTACCCTCTAACTTCGGCAATTGCTCTAAGGCACCGAATTCTTCTAGACGTTGTGCAAAGCGAAGCAACAATAATTCTCCACGTTCTTTAAATAGAATAGCCCTTCCGCGGAAATGAACATAAGCTTTTACCTTTGCTCCTTCCTTAAGAAATTTCTCAGCATGTCTGGCTTTGAACTCAAAATCGTGGTCATCTGTATTCGGTGTAAAACGAATCTCCTTTAATACGGTTTTCTGAGCTTTCGCTTTGATCTCTTTCTCTCTACGTTTCTTATCGTACAAGAATTTCTTGTAGTCGATGATCTTACATACTGGTGGTTTCGCACTAGGAGCGATCTCAACAAGATCTAAACCCATATTATATGCCATATCCTGCGCTTTACGCGTAGGATAAATACCGTTTTCTACATTTTCTCCTGCAAGGCGTACTTCAGGGACGCGAATCATGTTGTTGGTACGATGTTCTTGTTTGACTTCTCGTCTAACGAACTTTTTTCTTCTGTGTCTGGCCAAATGTTTTAGCTTTAATGAAATGAAATGTGGTGAATCCAATAAATAAGAGGATCGCAAACTTATACTCACCAAAGGTAAGCAAATTTTAAGCTTAGAACATCCTAAAATGATCCCTGTTCATCTAGAAAACAAAAATCACCTCCTTATCTAAAGTGCCACCAAACAATGTAGCAACGTGGAATATCATGCCAAAGTTTCCCTAAAAGCAAAATTTCAACTGCCTTACTGCTATGTATAAGAATGGGACAATGCCTTAAGGTTTACAGGCACTGTCCCATTTATTTAAAATATTTTCTACTATATAACCTAAGCGGTCACCACACCGTCCATCTCCGCTTCCAATTGCTCCAATAGTCCGGACATTGGCACACTACCTCGGTCGCCTTCGCCATGTCTACGAATAGACACCTGCTGGCTTTCCGCCTCTTTTTCACCGACGATCAACTGGAATGGGATCTTCTGCATGGATGCGTCACGGATCTTTCTTCCGATCTTCTCGGCACGACCATCTACGCTTACGCGATAGCCCGCGGTTTCCAATTGTGTTTTCACGGAATTCGCGTAGTCCATGAACTTATCGCTGATCGGTAAGACCTTCACTTGTTCAGGAGCTAGCCAAAGTGGGAAATTCCCTTTGCAGTTTTCGATCAATACCGCTACGAAACGTTCAAAAGAACCAAAGGGCGCACGGTGGATCATCACCGGACGGTGCTTCTGGTTATCCGCACCAATGTATTCTAATTTGAAACGCTCAGGTAAGCTGTAGTCCACCTGAATGGTGCCCAACTGCCAAGAACGACCCAATGCGTCTTTTACCATGAAGTCCAGCTTTGGTCCGTAGAATGCTGCTTCACCATACTCAATAAAAGTAGGTAAGCCCTTCTCTTCCGAAGCCTCCATAATGGCGCGCTCTGCTTTTTCCCAATTCTCGTCAGAACCGATGTACTTCCCAGGGTTATCAGGATCACGCAAGGATATCTGTGCTTTGAAATCTGTAAAGCCCAGCTTCGTGAACACCAATATCACCAAGTCGATCACTGCCTTGAACTCGTCTTTCAACTGATCGGGCATACAGAATAGGTGCGCATCATCTTGGGTAAAACCACGCACACGCAATAAACCGTTCAACTCTCCACTTTGCTCATAGCGATACACTGTACCGAACTCTGCCAAACGCAATGGCAAATCGCGATAACTCAATGGGAAGCATTTGTATATCTCACAGTGATGTGGGCAGTTCATCGGCTTCAGCAGATACTCCTCCCCTTCTTTGGGTGTGTTGATCGGCTGAAAAGAATCTTTACCGTACTTCGCATAGTGACCAGAAGTTTCATACAGCTCCTTCTTACCCAAATGCGGGGTCATCACCATTTGATAGCCTTGCTTGCGCTGTTCCTCCATCAAGAAATCCTGTAGAATATTGCGCAGCTTCGTTCCCTTTGGCAACCAAAGCGGCAATCCTGCCCCTACTCTATCAGAAAAAGCGAACAGCTCTAGTTGCTGCCCCAATTTACGGTGGTCCCGCTCCTTGGCTTCTTTTACGAAATTGTTGTACTCTTCCAGCAAAGCTGCCTTAGGGAAACTAATACCGTAAATACGTGTCAGTTGCGGACGAGTTTCATCACCACGCCAGTAAGCACCTGCTACATTGGTCAACTTCACAGATTTCACCAAAGCACTATGCGGTAAATGCGGACCCTTACAAAGGTCCACGAAATCTCCTTGCGTATAGAAAGTGATGTCGCCATCTTCTAAGCCATCGATCAGCTCTTGCTTGTACTCATTGCCCACATTTTGATAATGCGCCAATGCATCCGCCTTAGAAATATCCTGACGATCAAAAGTCACCTTGCGCTTCGCCAGCTCCAGCATCTTCTTCTCGATCTTAGGAAAATCACCCGCACTGATGGACTTACCTTCTGGTAAATCAATATCGTAGTAGAAACCCTGCTCTATAGCAGGGCCGATCGTGAATTTCACCCCCGGATACAGGTTCTGCAATGCCTCTGCTAATAAGTGCGCAGAAGAGTGCCAGAAGGTATTTTTACCTTCTTCATCGTTCCAGGTGAACAGCTTGATAGCAGCGTCTTCATTGATCGGACGCATCGAATCCCAAACTTCATCATTCACTGAAACGGACAATACTTTTTTCGCCAAGCTATTGCTCAGCGATTTGGCGATGTCCATACCTGTAACGCCCGCATCATACTGACGAACGTTACCATCCGGAAATGTAATATTGATCATAAGTTATACCATTAATGCCGCGCAAGTTACGCAGCTTATACTTATTTTCTTAGCCTAAACCGCATATTGACAGGAGGCTTATTATTTTTAGTATTTGGGTGCGTGCCCGCTGTAAAAGGGGATGTGTTTTTTTGTAAAAAACACATCCCCTTTTACAGCGGGCACCGGGCTATCCGTTCCAATTCGGCGGCTGTCTGCTGCTTCGTTGGCAGGCATAAAAATGGCTACCTCTGGGCCGCCTTTTTATGCCGCCACTCAGGGCGCATACAGCCACCTCATTTCCCCTCCTATCCCTCGCACGGGTTAAGTACTCGATTAAGATCGTAAACGCTTTAAAGCCAGTAGTGCCCTTTCGTGTTCTGGCTCAAAATTCAAGGCGCGCTTTAGATCGATCACCGCTTTTTCGTTATCCCCTAATTTTTCGTGGGTCATGGCACGCCAATAGTAGCATCTCGCGTCCGCGGGGGCGGTACTGGCCGCAAAGGTGAAATTGCTCAATGCCTTATCGTACTTAGCCTGCTGGAAATAAACATAGCCCAAATTGAAAAAAGAATCTTCATGCTGACTATTGCGCATGAGTAAACTTTTGTAGGCTTTGATCGCTTCGTCATAGCGTTTTTGCTCTTGTAAGAACATTGCCTTCCCATAGTTCGCCTCAACGCTTTTATCGTCTAATTCAATGGCTATGTCATAGTGTTTGATCGCGTTATCATCCCCCTTCTTGGAATAGAGCTGCCCCAGCATCATATGTCCGTTATAGAATTTAGGGTCGATCTTTACTGATTCGTTCATACTTGCGATCGCCTCGTCCACTTTATCTTGATCTTTGAACAGCATCGCTTTCCAAAAATAGGATTGCAGATCCTTTCCATCTAAAGCGATCGCTTTGTCCAAATAGTATTGTGCGCTATCGTATTGCGCACCATAATAGTAGTACTTCCCTAAGGTGCTGTGGAAGTCGGCATTCTCCGCATGCTTGGCTTCGTTTTTCCTCAGGGCAAGTGCTGCTTGCGGCAACATCCTCGACTCGAACAACAACTCACTATGCGCTAGTTGATAGCTCAATTCTTCTGGTGCTAATTCTGCCGCTTTTTTCATGTCATTCATGGCAGATTTGACATTAGCTAAACGCAAATGCATATTCCCTCTGGAGAAGTATAGCTCCGCATTATCAGGGTCTTTGGCTATGCGTTCGTCTAAGAGTAATAATTTGGGATCGCTGGCGGTTTCAGCAGCCGCAGCGTCTCCCTTATCTGCTGCTTTATCAGCAGTTGAGCTGCCATCACAAGCAATGAAGCACAAACAGAAAGTTATTAGCAACAAAGTACACAATCCGCTAGAAAGGAAATAAGATATAGGCTTTTTCATAGTACCCAGTAAAGTCTTCTAAAATGTTCAGACGCGAATTTAACGGTTAAGTGGCACTCTTATTATTACCTTTTCTATGAAATGTCCAATTGATAAAGCCCTCGTTTGGCTATAATTCCATAATATAGCGAGAGGGCGACCCTCCTCCTCCTGGTCGCCCCTACTGCGTGTCTATCAGCGCAATAAGCGCATATATACATAGTCAAAAGACCCATCATCGTAATCATATCGGGTGCGCCAAACTTGTTCGTTAGAACGATTGGTCAATACTTCATAATAATCTGTAAAACCTTGCAGTATGAGTATGACTTCATCATCGTCATTAAGCCATTGTAACTCTCCTTCTACGAAATAAGTTCCTTCATTGAAGTGAAACCAGCCAAAACCATCATCATCAAAGCTGAACCAGCCGTAATTGGTGATCAATTGGGTACTGGTCAGCTCGCCAAGGTCGTCATAGGTTTCACGGGTATATTCGGCTATATCCCAGTTTTCATTGGCAAGTCTGTTGTATAAAATATCATCTTCCCCACAGGCGGTGGTCATGCTTAGAGCGAATACGAGAGATAAGCACAAAAATAATTGTCTCATGATCGAGGCTTTTTGAAGGTTGTAAGATGTACAGGGTGGAATTTAAGGTACAATATTTAAAGGGGCAATCTAAATGGGAAAAGGTTGGTTTTATCAATGTGCTGATTTGCTGTGCGAGGGATAGGAGTGGTATTAAGGGTGCTGCATGGCGAGTGAGTGCGCCTATTGCGGGGGCGGCCCAGAGGTAGCCACCGCAATAGGCAGCAACGAACCGACAGGCAGTGCGCTTAATAAGAATGGATAGCCCGGTGGACGCAGTGAAAAGGGCATCGACGATTTGCTGATAACGCTTGTAGCGGCACGATTTATCGCGCCGTGTTTGCCGTTCATTTCTTGTTAGAATACGATAGCAATTGCCCTTTTTATTGCGGGCACGCACCCACTATATAAAAATAAAAAAGTCCGCTATGCGGAAGTGCATAGCGGACTTTCTGTTCCATTAAAAATGTCTTGTTTTTATAAGAAAGGTGCGATCACCAATGCTACAACAGACATTAATTTTAGTAGGATGTTCAAGGAAGGACCAGAGGTATCTTTGAATGGATCACCTACGGTATCACCTACTACGGCAGCCTTGTGCGGCTCAGATTTCTTGTAGTACGTTTTACCTTGGATGTCCACACCGTCTTCGAACATTTTCTTGGCGTTATCCCAAGCACCACCAGCGTTAGACTGGAAGATCGCCATCAATACACCTGTAACGGTAACACCTGCCAAAAGACCACCTAACATCTCAGCACCACCAGCGAAACCGATGATCACTGGAGAAGTAACCGCGATCAAACCCGGTAAGATCATTTCACGGATAGACGCATTCGTAGAGATCTCAACACATTTACTGTATTCAGCCTTACCATCCGCGGCTTCGAAAGTTTTTTGATCAGCAGCTGACCAGTCTTTGAAGTCTTTGTCTTCGTTTTGCTTCATTACGTTCAATGCAGCTCTTAACTCAGGGATAGTGTTGAACTGGCGACGAACTTCTTGGATCATATCCATAGCCGCGCGACCTACTGCGTTCATTGACAATGCAGAGAACAAGAAAGGCAACATTCCACCGATCAATAGACCCGCCATAACAACCGGGTTAGCGATATTGATAGAGTCGATACCCGCTGTTGCCATAAAGGCAGCGAATAAAGCCAAAGCTGTTAAAGCCGCGGAACCGATCGCGAAACCTTTACCGATCGCGGCAGTAGTATTACCGACCGCATCTAATTTATCTGTACGCTCACGAACTTGAGGCTCAAGCTCTGCCATTTCAGCGATACCACCCGCATTATCAGAGATAGGACCGTATGCATCAACAGCAAGCTGGATACCTGTGTTAGATAACATACCTACCGCAGCGATAGCGATACCATATAAACCCGCGAAGTGGTGCGCACCGATGATCGCAGCAGCTAAGATCAAGATAGGAATAGCAGTAGACATCATACCAACACCTAAACCAGCGATGATGTTAGTAGCAGAACCTGTTAAAGACTGATCCACGATGGACTTAACTGGCTTAGTACCGAAACCAGTGTAATATTCTGTGATCATACCGATCAAAAGACCAGATGCCAAACCAAATAATACCGCATAGAAAACACCCATTGAGCTGTATTCAATACCATTGAAAGTCCAGCTTCCAGGTAAGATCCAACTCACTAAACCGAAAGTAGCAGCCAACATCAAACCAGCAGAGATGAACTCACCGCGGTTCAATGCTTTTTGAGGATCACCACCTTCTTTCACTTTCACGAAGAAGGTTCCGATGATAGAAGTAATGATACCAACACCTGCCAATACCAAAGGTAAAAGCACGGCATTCATACCGCCGAAGTCGTTACCCAACTCAAAACCAGCAGAACCCATGAATAAAGCACCAAGCACCATAGTACCGATGATCGAACCTACATAAGACTCGAATAGGTCGGCACCCATACCAGCAACGTCACCTACATTATCCCCTACATTATCCGCGATAGTAGCCGGGTTCAATGGGTGATCTTCAGGAATACCTGCTTCTACTTTACCTACTAAGTCGGCACCTACATCGGCAGCTTTGGTATAAATACCACCACCTACACGTGCGAAAAGCGCGATAGAAGACGCACCGAAAGAGAAACCGGTCAATACCGTGATCACACGGTTCACCTCAGCTTGAGATCCTGTACCGAAAATGCTGCTGTAGACGAAGAATAAGGTACCTAGACCTAAAACGCCTAAACCTACAACACCTAAACCCATTACCGAACCACCAGCGAAAGCCACTTCTAATGCTTCGCCTAAGCCTTTACGCGCTGCATTTGTGGTACGCACATTCGCTTTGGTAGCTACTCGCATTCCGATAAAACCGGCAAGTGCAGAGCAGATCGCTCCTAAAACGAATGAAAGAACGATCAAAGCAGATGAATTCTCATCTGATGCACCACCGATACCCAGTAGAATCGCCACAGCGATCACAAAGATGGATAATACGCGGTACTCCGCTTTTAAGAAAGCCATCGCCCCGTCGGCAATAGCGTCAGCGATACGGCCCATTTTCTCCGTACCTACTTCTTGTTTAGATACCCAAGCGGATCTCCAGAAGGTGTAAGCCAGTGCAAGCAACCCCAAAAGAGGTACCACTAACATAATTGTTCCTGACATGCTTGTTGTGTTTATATTATTACGTAATTCTATTTTCCGATTTCAGCGCACAAAGATAAGGAAGTTGAATAGGCTATCCTATTTAGCGTGCTTGATTTTTGGCTTTATTGCGCTTAAAGACATAAGACATAAGACATAAGACGTAAGATTTTAGATTTCTTCGTCATTTAAAGCGGTCTTTAAGCTTTTTTAAGACATAAAAAAAGGCGAACAAGGGTTTCCCCTTACTCGCCTTTCTATTTTCTTGGTCTTAATAGACCAAGATCAATGACTTAAATTACTTAGCGATGATCACTTTCTCGTGTTGAGACAAGCCATTATCACCTGTTAATTGTAGCATATAAACGCCAGCTGGCAAGTTATCCGCGATGATGTCTACACCGTACACATCACCTGCTTCTGCTTTACCGCTGAATAAATTAGCTACTTGCTGACCGTTCACGCTGAATAAGCCTAAGTCAACATGAACCGTTTCAGAAACGCTGAAGTTAACCACAGCCATATCAGAGAATGGGTTCGGGCTAGCACTTAGCATTGAAGCGGCATCCTTAGAACGTCCACCCGGAGTAACACGTGTTACCCAGTACCAGCCACTTGTAGTTTGATCACCACAAGTTACAGTTACGGCATACCAACCACTTGGACAGTTGCTGATACTTGCTGTACCATTGCCTGTACCATCCCAAGAAGCAGGACCGGTCCAGTCATAAGTGTAAGCACCACCGCAGTCACCACCTGTAACCACGATATCAACTGTACCTTCATCTGTTGGGGTGAATGGATTGTCACCTGTTACCGTATAGCTTTCGATGTCTAAGATCAAATCTACTGTTCCATCACCATTCATATCATCATTACTGAAGATCAAGAAGCCTCCAGAACAGTTATTCGCATCAGTTGCCGTTACAGACCATTCCGCATCATCCGCGTAGATGATACGAATTTGACCTGGCTGTGTGATAGAGTGACGCACATAACCTGTTTCCTCCCATTCGAAATCGTATGGTAAAGTACCACCACAAATGTTGATCACATGTGTATTGTAGTAGAAAGGAGAAGTGCCACCAGAGGTACCCTCTAAAGTATTTGGTCCCATTCCCGCAAAGGTGATCGGACTTGGTACATATTGGTTATCCGCAACAGAGATGTCGAAGCAAATGTCATCATTCGCACCGATCATGGCAATATCATTGGTATAAGTGTTACCAGCGTTCTGCATATCAGGTACCATCGTCAAGCCGTCCATAGACTGTGGTAATGGATCAGGCTGCTTGAAGTCGAAGTCGTTGTAAGAGTAGAACTGAAGGTCTAAACCAGGATTACCATCTTCACAAGGTCCGAAATCAGGTGCTAGATTATAAGGTGCATTCGTCCAGTGCTCATAAGCAAATTCAAAGATAGCCTGAGAGTTGATACCTACAGGTACTGTTGGTGTTGCACTTTGGTTAGTAGCAGTAGCAGCTGGAACACTTGTAAATGTAGCCGGCCAAGTAGAATCATCAGATAAATCGATCACTTCCATGATCATACCCGCATCATCAGCAACCAATAAGAAGGTAGAGTATAAATTGAAATCTTCAAAGCCAGTAACTGTGACTGTCATTGGTTCCCCAGCTGTTTCTAAGTTACCATCCGCATCATAGACATCAGGACAAATAGGTGTAGTTGCTGGGAAGCCAGCTTCCGCGATACAACATTTATAGTCTTGCGGACCAGCAGGAATAGAGATACAAGTTGTACCCATATCAGCAGGTGCTATGGTATTCGTGATCACGAAATTAACTACACCCACAGAAGCAGCAGGAGAGAAAATCTCATCTGGATCGAATACCCAGCTCGTACCTGTATTTTCAACAGTTGGTAAACCGTCAATAGACTGGCTAACTGTTGTACCAAATGCAGTGTCCTCAAAAGTAGCTTCTACTAAGAAGTTCATACAGCTTGGTGTTAACTCCACACGGCATTCTAATGGAAGATCGGGAAGAGCGACAGTAGCTGTGATTTCAGGATAAACCGCTACATCAACAGAACCCGCAGCGATCCACTCATCATCATATAAGCCAGGAGCACCCACAGGATCAAATGAAGTCATATCCCCGTCCTTATCACACTGCAAGAAAGCGTGAAGCGTGTACTCACCTTGTATACAATCATCAATAGGAATCATATCACCATCTGCGTAAGGCGTAGCGGTCATTGGATCTGGAGCAGGATCACCAGTAGCAGTCGTGAACCAAACAACACCATCAGCAGCAGGATCAGAACCACCCGCAGCATCTGTTGTGTTCAACTGACCATTGATGTCATTGATACCAGCGGAGAAAGCAGAAGCAACCGTTAAGTCAGGTAATTCACCATCACATAAGTTTTGTAATGCCGCATCGGCGGTAGCAGAAGGGCAACATGAGGCTTGGTCACCAGTCAAAGTCACCGGACATAAATCAGGCGTACCTGCACCAGAGTTCTGAACTGTAATTGACCAACCCGCACCTAATGGGAAGTCGATCGTTACTGTAGTACCATCAGCTACAGTAGCAGCAGGAGTAATAGCAGACGAACCAGGAGCAATGATATCAAATGTATCATCCGCACCATCAGCACCACGGGCAACCGTGAAAGTGACTCGATAAGAATCGGCACCAATATTGGCACAATCAACGACCGGAGTGAACGTAATGGGATCTAAAATCTCTATTGCAGCAGGAACAGAAGGTAAGCTCTCACATTCTGTACCACTAGGTCCAGTTACGATTTCAGTAACGGTAATATTCGTTTCATCATCAGCAGCGGTTAAAGTATAGCTACCCACATGGTCACCTGTAACAGCGATCAATACCCCATCACGATAGAAGTTGTACACTCCTGTACCCGGATCGATATTCGGGTAAGGTGTTAAATCTTGGCAGAAAGCAGGGATAGCTGGATTTGCAGGAGGATCAGGCTTAGTGACTACATATACTTCCATTACATCCAATATGGTACCACAAGGACCGGCAGGGTCATCAGAAGTTAAAGTCAAAGTAATCGCACCTGCATCTGTTGGTCCTGGCGTATAAACCGCCGTTAAGGAAGCTGCATTATCAAAAGAACCGTCACCAGAAGTTGTCCACGAACCAGTGTAGGCAGTAGCAGGTGCAACTGTACCTAAAGTAACCGTACCTGCCATTGTAGCTGTACCATCAGAACAGATCTCTTGATCAGGACCAGCTTCCACTACTGGTAATGGATCAATGGTAATGTCTACCATATCCATGACCACTCCGCAAGGGCCAGCAGGATCATCAGAAGTTAGTGTTAAGGTAATCGTAGAACCTTCTTCAGAAGCAGCAGGTGTATAAGTCGCTCCTAAGTCAGTAGTGCTACTGAACGTACCCGCACCACCGGACCATGTACCCGTGGTGATACCACCAGTGATCGAACCAGCTAAAGTAGCACTAGCATCAATACAAATCGTTTGATCCGCACCTGCATCAACAGTCGCAGGCTCATCAACTGTAAGAACAACCGCGGTACGAGTACTAGGACAGCCATTACATTCACATTCTACGTAGAACGTATAGTCACCGTCCGCATTCAAATCTACTGGACCTTCTTCTGCCATCATGCCATTAGTAGGTACTAAAGTAGAAGTAGCACCTCCCGCAGGGGTACCGGCTACTATTGTACCTGAGCCCAGTGAAGTACCTCCTGTTGCTGCGTCGTACCAAGTAATGGAGGATGTTGCCGTTGTAGCAGGCATTTGAGCAGTCATAGTAATTGACCAACTTAATATGCATAAAGGATCTGCAGAAAAATCATCTGAGCCACTAACAGACCAAGTACCCGATGCAGGCGCACCGACTAAACCTGTCGGCCATCCTCCAGCAGGATAATAAGTACCTGAAGCAGGGTCCGTACCTCCGCCAATCGGCAATGTATTGTCATCAATGAATATTTGAGTCACTCCTGGTGAAATATTTACGCCAGCAAAACCAGCAGTATAATCTCCTTGAGTAATTAAATCATATACAGCACCATTCGGGTCGGTAAGGCTTATTCCAAATTCATTATGATAAGATCCACCACCTGTTGCTGGAGCAGCACATGAGCCATCCGTTTTATCGTAGGTTACAACAAT
>JAHDGT010000047.1:0-1789 GCA_020631675.1 Bacteroidota bacterium | reverse complement strand
GAAACCACAACATAACCCGCTGGGAAAACAGTTGAAAAATCAACACTTCCAGCAGCAACATCTTGTACCGCATCAATTGTAACAGTAGGACCACCATAAGTTAATGTCTGTGTAACAGCAGCACTAGCAGGCTCCACACAATCAGCGCATACTGCGGTCAAACCAGTCGGTGTATCTCCTTCACAAATTGTTTCCCCTGTAGTTGGTGTTGCAGGATCGGTGGCCGCACAAACTGTAATAGTAACAGGTGCGCCAATATCCTCACAAGCTGCACATCCAGCAAATTGCCATTCCGGGAAGAAAATAACAGAAGTACAAGAGCCCGGAGTCACTGGCGCATTTACTGTAAAGTCATCATCGGCGCCACCATCAGAACGAGTCCATACTAAAGCACCCGCACCTGTATAAGCCGCACCACTATCCGCACCTGTAGCAGGTGTACAAGCGTTTACTTGAGCTGTAAGTGGTGTATTATAGGTACCGCAAACTGAGTTATCCTGACCTGGATCAGTAACAACAACTGGGCTAACTACTTCTAACTGTCTTACAGTAGTAGTTTCACAACCTGCACAATTCGCATTAGTGATCGCATAGGTAATGTCATACACACCACAAGTAGCACATTCGTTTACTTCTACTACATCTTGACCATCACAGTTACCGTTAGGTGTAACGACAACCGGACCAGACCAAGTAGCACCAAAACCGTTAGAGGTTTCACCTTGTGAAGTTGTACCGCCAGAATTGATGCCACCTGTTGCCCATTCAGCACCAGGAAGTACCAAGTCTTCACCCAATAAATCAGAACAATTGATTTGTGTTGGGGTAGCGAAATCTGAAGTTGGATATAGTACTTCAATTGGTTTTTCTATTGTTGCATCAACATCATTAGAATTAGAAGTAACACATAAATGATCTTGAAAATTCAATGAATAGGTAGCGTCTCCACATATAGGCTCCGTATAAGTATTCGCATCCGACTCAAAGCGAAAATCACCATCCGCACCAATACTATTACCATTTACACCAGCACCACCACCGAAGCCACCTCCAGAAAGTTCAACTTGAAAAGTGTTCCACGCAAAAGAAGTACATTCATTGTTTGAAGACCAGTCAATGGTCATCTCAGAACCACAACGAACCTGAGTTGTTGGTAAGGTTTTAACACCACCAAGAGCAGTAAAAGCAGCATCACCCGCATAACCCGCACAAGCAGTATTGGCAACTGTACTTTCTGTTAGAGGAGCACATGTTGCAAAATCATCACCAACAGTAAAATCAGCTGCCAAATCCCAAGGGGTATCTCCAGGGATTGTAACGGTAAGTGAACCAGCACTTGCATAGCTACCTACACACGCACCAGTTGTCCAAAATGGATCATTCAAGTCTGTAGGACTTAGGGGATTGCCAGTATCGGTTCTAATAGCAGCCCACTGTATAGTATAAGTTTTACCTGGACAAACATCAATAACAGGTGTTGATACCAAATTAATTTCTGGTGGGGATCCAGCAGAACCACAAGTAGGATTCCAAGTACCTGAAGCCGCACCCGGCGCATTAATGTAAACACTTCCTACAGTACAACCTTCTTCAATAAGTGTATATTCTAATGAATATTGACATGCTCCGCAATTAGACCGAGGACTTGCTAAAGGAAAAATCACTTCTAATGTTTGACAAGCACCACCGACTTGAACATCAGTTATGATGTCAGTAGGGCAAATCCCTCCAGAGTGGCAGGCATAAGTCCATTGAAAAGTGAAGAGCATACAGCATATGCTCGTCACAA
>JAHDGT010000553.1 GCA_020631675.1 Bacteroidota bacterium | reverse complement strand
GAAGAATTCAAAGCAGACAGCTTGGAGCAGATCGTGCAGACGCATAAACGCATAGCGATCATTCCCTTTAGTATTGAAAAGGGCAACTACCGAGAACACCTGCATGGTAAGTTTTCCGAAGATGATATTGAAGACTATTTCACAGAGATACAAGACCTCATCTTCTTCAATCTCTATGATTATATGCAGCGCATGATGAAGCAATCAAAAAACGCAGGTGTGGAATTCATCAGTGAGAAGGAGATGATGAAAGCTTTGCGTAAAATGAAGATCTTCTCAGCTTCTGACATTGATGAGCATAGTCTTACAGAAATGGCCACTTTCTTAGAAGCCGATGCGGTCATTGGAGGCGAAATAGACATGAGCTTTTATTTTAGTCCGCATACTATTCATAATAATTTGCCAAGAAGTATGAATGAAACCAGCCTAATTCTACGATCTAATGCGCATCCTAAAGGTTTCCCAGTTGGTACAACCATTGACAGTTTCAGTATGGCTGATATAGAGATTTTCATTTATGATCGACTTAGTGATGAGCTTATTTATGCTATGCGTTACAATGCCAGTCAAAGGGAGAATATAAATACGGATAGCAGATGGTCCAGATTGCTTAGGGCTTGCTTTAATGGAGATTTCCCTTACACAGGTTTGTGGAATGAGTAAGTGTAAATATGAGATTTTTAAATCTAATCTGTTTTATGCTATCTTTATATTATAATTGATTTTACAGTTTCACAAAAGCAATTACACACATGAAAAAGCTAAGTCTATTGACCCTACTGTTTTGTATCGGTCTTACTTTCCAGCAAGAGGCATACGCACAGTTGACCGCTAAAGTCTACGAAGCTCCTGAGTTGGAGAAGATCGTACAAACACATAAATCCATCGCCATTTTACCCATGCAGGTGACGATGACTGATGTGAAAGCAAACTCAAGAAACAGAACGCCTCAAGAAGAGTTAGATGCAAAGGCGGCGGATTACCAAAAGAACTTCCAGAATGCCATGTATGCTTGGTTTTTAAAGCGTAAACAAAAAGGCAGAATGATGGATGTTGCGATTCAGGATGTGGACAGAACCAATACCCTGCTTAAGAAAAATGGTATTGAGAGTAGTGAAGATTTAGAAAGCTACACTAAGGATGAACTAGCTACGATCTTAGAGGTTGATGCTGTTTTTGGTGGCAGCGTTGCCACTAGCTCTTCTTTCAGCAAAGGTGGGGCAACTGCATTAGCTGTTCTCACTGGAGTGAGCGTTAAAACCGGTGATGCCGATGTATTCATCAAACTCTTTGATGCGGAAGAAGGTGAAATGATCTGGAGCTTTTCAAGAACTGTAGCCTCAAACTATACCAACACTCCTGATGATGTAGTGGACTATTTAATGAAGCGAGTTTCTAAGCGTTTCCCTTATAGAATCTGGTAAAATAGCGTAATAAAACATGTCACAGAGAATTATATTTACTGTAATCGGTCTGGCTTTGGGTTTTGGCTTCCCTTTGTTGGTATCCGCACAAGATTATTTTGAATCTTCACCTGATTCCGCATATCACTTCGCAAGAACTCACAAAAAGCTGGCGATCTTGCCGCTTGAGATTTTCACGGGCGGGCACACCATATATCACAATGGTGAGTTAGACCCAGAGCAGCGAAGAAAAGAGGAAGCCATTCTTCAAGCACAACTCTATCAGAAAGTGTATGATAAGCTCCAAGAAATGAAGGAGTATCGCAAGTTGATCGACATTGAAATACAGGGAATTGAAGAAACCATATCCATCTTAAAAGAGAATAAGATCACTACTTCTGAAGATCTGCATCAATATGGAATGCATTCCCTATCCACCATGTTGGGTGTTGATGGCTTAATTGGTGGTAGAGTTGACATTAGCAAGAATTTCAGTGATAGTAGCATTGTAGGATATGGAGACAGTGACCCAGATGGAATCTTTATTTACCAATTCATAGTGCCTATTCCCATACCCGTTTCCAGACCTCGTTACAACAGTTATGGCGAGCCCATCTATACCACAAGTAAAGCGGGTACTACAGAAGTAACGATAAATATTTGGGATGACATTAGCAGGCAAGTCATTTACTCTGTCTATAATTCCGAAGAAGTCGGCTCAGGTACTTCGTTTGATGAATGGGCAATGATACTGACCGGTGCTTTTGGGTATGAGTTTCCCTATCGTATCACTCAAAGGGAAAAAGCCGCTGCCAGAAAGCTCAGGGCAAAAGAAAAGAAAGCTCAAGAAAAGATTGCCTTAGAGAATATGCGAGCTATGCGGGAAGCTGAGAAAGCACGTAAAAAGTCAAAAAAGCAATAAGGAAACAAAAAAGCCCACCAGCTAAGAAAGCTGGTGGGCTTTTTTTCTTAAGTACTCAGACAAAACTAACTGTATAGTATTGACAACATAAACACTTCAATCTCAGCACGAAGTCTCATCTCTCGAGTCTCGAGTCTCAAATCTATTGTCTAATTCCTTATTGCTTGATCCATTTTTGAACAACACTTATACCCCGTTCATCTTCTACTTGCAAAAGATAAA
>JAHDGT010000552.1 GCA_020631675.1 Bacteroidota bacterium | reverse complement strand
AATAAGCAGGCGTATGTACTAGTCTGCTACCGTACCAGGAGAACAACTCGCCATCTACCAATAAAACTTTTGCATTCGGTAACAATGCCTGCATCTTCTCCAGGTGTTTCTCTTTGAATGGAAATGGCTCAGAAGAAAGCAATATCACTTCCGGATCCGCAGCGATAAAATCAGCCTGCTCTACAACAGGATACCTTTCCAGATCCGCGAAAACATTCTCCGCCCCCCAAGTACGTAGTATAAAATCAATAAACGTACCACTAGCCGCAATCATTGTGGGACCCTCCCAGATCAAATAAGCAACACGCTTAGCAGCCAAAGATTCCAACTGCTCAAATTCCAGCTTGATCGCATCCACAATACGAATCGCTTGCTCCTTTTTATCCAGCAGCTCGCCCAAAGTCAACATCATTTCATAAGCCCCCTCCAGGTCAGTAATATCACTCATCCAAACAGGGTATTTTTCTCGCAAAGCTTCTATACTTTTTAGCTCGTTCTCCTCCTTATTGCCAATGATCAGATCAGGAGCTAAAGACGCTATGCGTTCCATTCGTGGATCTTTCGTGCCCCCTACCCTTGTTTTGCTACGAAACCACTCTTCAGGGTGTACACAAAAGCGCGTAATGCCCACCACCTCCTCTCGCAAACCCAATGCATGTAAAAACTCGGTTTGTGAAGGTACCAGCGATACAATTCTTTTGGGGCGATCCGGTAATACTATCAACTGCCCCATTTGATCCGTGCTGCTTATCATAATGCTAACTATTTCCATTAGGGTGCGTGCCCGCCTGCGGCAGGTCACCGGGCTATCCGTTAAAATTCAGCCCCTGCCTGCTGCTGTTTGGCAGGGCTAAAAATGGCTACCTCTGGGCCGCCTTTTTAGCCCGCCAAACAGGGCGCATTCAGCGGCTTCATTACCACTCCTATCCCTCGCACAAATCAATGCGGCAATTCTCAATTTGAAAATGCTTGTTTCCAGAAAAAGTCATTTTCAAATTGACTCATTGTCAAATTTTCAAATTCGAATCACAATTCCACCAAACGCCTATAATAAACCATCATCAGTAAAGCCGCCAAGAAACAGCAAACCGAAAAGATCATAAATGCGATACCTATCTCTTGCACGAAAAAAGCGGTCGAGAACAAGAAGATGAAGAACATGCGAAAAAACACATTGATCACTTTGAACACGCTTTGCGTCCTACCGATCACCTGATTGGGTATATGCTGAAAGATGTAACTCACCCGTAAGATCCGAGTGCCCGAATTCGCGATGCCCAAAAAGAGCATGAGCAAGTAAAATACCCCGATCAACCTATTGTAGCTCAAAATCAAAAATGCGATGGTAGTGATCAAAGTCGTTACAATACTTCCCAACACCAAACGCCCCTGCCCGAAAAGACGAGAGATCATAAAACCCGATAAAATCGCTCCACAAGCAAAAGCCGCATCGCCAATAGCGAAAACACTGGCATCTGCATTCAAGTGGTTGGAAACAAAATTCGGCATCATCACCATATTGATCACCATAGTGGTAACGAAGACGAAATAGGCCGCATTACCATATAGGAAAATCAATGGGTTCTTTTTCAGAAAGTCTATCCCGACCTCAATTTGTTTCAGCATACCTGATTTGGCTTCTTCTTTTCTATTTCGAATCGCCACAGGGGTATAAACAATTCCCCAAAGGATCACAAAAGACAATAAGTAAGTAAGTCCGTCTGCCAGAAAAACGGTTTCTAAACCCCACGGACTAATACTGAATGGTATATTAAAATCGAAGCCCAAGATAGAAACAGGTCCTGCTTCCAGACCCGATATCAACAGTGCCGCCAAGCCTCCGCCTAAAGCATTGGTAGATTGCCCCTGAATCTCTAAATAGGAAGTAATACGTTGATAATCCTTTGGCTCGCTGATCTCTTGTGCGAAAGCGTAGAGTGCCGGATAATGCAGATTATAGTTGAAAAAGGTAATGGCGAACACCAAAGCAGCCCCGAACATGGGCATGGCTCCTAAATAAAACCCTAAAGCAGATACACATAAGACTAAGAAACCACTAATAGAGGTCTCGAATAAAAACAAATGCTTACGATCAAAGCGATCCACTAAAGTACCGGCATAAAGTCCCCAAAAGAGAGAGATAAAGGTCAAAGCACCATATAGCGTACCCCACAAACCAGGTCGCTCTATCATATGGATAAAGTACCACGGAATAGCAATCATACTGATTCCCTGCGCCAGACCAGATATGGTATTCGCAGCGAATAAACGGATTATAGCAGGCTTATTGCGCAAGAAAAAGTGTAATCAAATAACAGAATATAACAAGCTGTCGGTCAAAAGCCAATGCCACTTATCACGAAAGCGTAATTTACAGTGCCTAAAGGTAACCCTTCCCAGCATTCAGAGTATAAATAGTCACCTACTTTCTATTTTTGTTATCACAACATTCTTAAGTCCTTTTTGTTAAATGCAGGCTTCCCGCTCATAGATAATTGGCTGTCAGTGCATTTAACACCTCAATTATGATCACAACTCAACACTTGAGTGCCTCGCA
>JAHDGT010000551.1 GCA_020631675.1 Bacteroidota bacterium | reverse complement strand
AGCACATTAGCACATTGTCTTGCGGGTATGTCCTCTGACTAAAATAGAAAGTCAAATCGCTAACATTTAATACTTATATGAATTAAGCAGAAGTACAGTAAATTAATATTTATTATATTGTGCCGAATAATAGTAAATCTCCAGAAATTTATGTTGCATCCTTACTATCCGAAACGGTACGGATATACTACTACCCTTGTTTTACTTTCCCTGATGTTTTCTTTTTTTAGTGCTTGTACGAGTACTGACAAAAGTGTGCTTCCTGAACTGACAAAAACGGCGTCTCAATACATCTTAATGGTGGATGCGGGCAGTACCGGTTCCAGATTGTATGTCTATAAAACGGATCCGGCGGCGGCACGCAAAAATCATATTCCGGCCATCACCTTGATCGACAAATTGAAGGTGAAACCCGGTTTATCAGAATGGGCGAGTCAGCCAAAAGAGGGAGCTGTGAAGTTGAATCAGTTATTGGATTTTGCTAAGAAAATAGTACCAGCGGATCAGCAAAAGCAAACGCCTATTTATGTGATGGCGACAGCGGGCATGCGCTTGAAAAGCAAGGCTGCTCGCGATCGTACCATGCGTGATGTGGCGCATATGATCAAAGCCGACGGCAGTTTTGATTTTAAGGAGGCAATGGTTATTTCCGGGCAGTATGAGGGTTTGTATGCTTGGTTGGCCTTGAATTTTTTAACGGATAGGTTCGCGCCGAATAGTGATCGTAACGGACTATTGGAAATGGGTGGCGCGTCTACTCAGATCGCTTTTGATTTGAGTGAAAAGCACAAAGCATCTAAAGCCCATCAATTAAAGCGACAGATCGAGAAAGAAACTTATCGCTTGTATGCGCGCAGTTATTTATACATGGGGATAGACCAAACGGAAAGATTATTCGGACATCCTTCTTGTTATCCTGCTAATTTTCAGATGGATAACGGGCAAGTTGGTGATGGCAATTGTGAACAATGTATCAATCATCTTTTAGAGGGATTTAATTCGCTTTGTGAAAATTTAGAATGTCGAGAAGATGGTGGTCCGCATTGTATTTTTAAAGAAGATGCGCCTCCGATCTCTTCTAGTCAGCAATTCACGGCCGTATCGGCTTATTACTATCTATTCCGTACACTAGGGCAAAAAGAAAGCATTCGCTTATCGGCGCTAAAGAACAACGCTATGATGCTGTGTGGTACAGATTATGAGATTTTGGTGGAGGATTACCCCAAGAGCAAAAACTATGTACACCAGTATTGCTTGGCGTCTTCTTACTACTATACCTTATTCAAAAAAGCTTTTGATTTTCCGATCGATCAGACGAACATCTCTATTGCTGATGAGATCAATGGTACGGATCTGAATTGGACTTTAGGGGCGGTGATAGATATGCTGCTTGGCAATGTGCCAGAAAAATACATAAGTGATAGCGAGAAGAAATAGTGTTCACCCAGGATATGATTGACTATATTGTGCTGTAGAGGTAGTTTAACAAGCACGATATACCAAAACCATATGAAAAGCTACGAAAGAGGGAGTAAGAAACTGATCAATGCCTGGGCAATGTACGACTGGGCGAACTCGGTTTATTCCTTGGTGATCACCACCGCTATTTTCCCGATTTATTATAATGGCGTTACTAAAGCTAAGGCCAGCAGAATTGAAACTTTGAGCGACGGTAAGGAAGTTTTTTATGTTGACTTCTTTGGTATGGAATTGGTCAATACCGCTTTATTATCTTTCGCGATCAGTGTTTCTTTTATGTTCTTGGCATTGATCATGCCTTTTATCTCCTCTATCGCGGATGCAAAGGGCTGGCAGAAGAATTTCATGCGCTTTTTCTGTTATTTAGGCGCGCTTTCTTGTATCGGACTATATTTTTTCACGGGTGATAATTTAGAATATGGGGTGATTTGTTCTGTATTGGCCAGTATTGGTTTCGGCGGTAGTTTGGTTTTCTACAATGCCTATTTACCTATTGTAGCCTTACCTGAACAACAAGACCGTGCTAGTGCGAAAGGCTTTTCGCTGGGCTATATTGGTAGTGTATTTTTATTGCTGGTGAATCTATTGATGGTCACTTTTCCCACCACATTCGGCTTAGCCGATGGTACCGCAGCTGCTAAGGTGTCTTTCTTAATGGTAGGCATTTGGTGGATCGTTTTCGCACAAATTCCTTTTTACTACCTACCTACTAATGTATTTGAAAGAGATAGCAGCGGCAATCTATTCACTAGAGGCTATGAGGAGTTGGGTAAAGTGTTCCAACAAGTTAAGCAGATGCCTCGATTACGCACTTTTTTAGCGGGCTTCTTCTTTTATATGATGGGGGTTTTGACCGTGATCTATTTAGCTTCTTTATATGGGTCCGAAGAGTTGGGCTTAGACAGTAACTTTTTGATCGCCGTAATTCTGGTGATACAGTTGGTCGCAGCGGCGGGCGCGCATTTCTTCGCCTACCTCTCCAGCCGAGTGGGAAATATCAAATCTTTGATCGTCTCGGTCAGTATCTGGGCGGTGATCTGTATAGTAGGTTATTTTGTAACTGATAAATGGTCTTTTGCCG
>JAHDGT010000550.1 GCA_020631675.1 Bacteroidota bacterium | reverse complement strand
GATGGACCTACCTGCTGCGATCAGCTTCAAGATCAAGCAGAACCAAATAGCAGAAGCACAAAAAGCAGCAGAACAAGCCGCAGCGGAATTGGAATCAGAAACTGATCTTGATATTGATATTGACGCTCCGACGGCTGCAGAAGAAAGTACCGAAAAAGAAACGATAACAGAAGTACTTCCCCCTACTCCTATTAGCTATAAAGACCCTCTTTCTTACTTAGCAGAGATCGCTGGATTTAAAGATGGAGAAGACTGGTGGGAATACCAATTCGAGTCAATCAGTAATTCAAATGCGGAAGCGCATTTTGAAGCCGTACAGCTTTGTATGTCGACACTCAGGGAAGCTGGTATCAGCAGCAGTCTCGACGAGGAGAACATTAGGCGGGAGGCCTATATGCGCCAGATCATTCGCGAAACACAAAATGAGCTGTATACGGAAATAGCCGTTGTCTGCGGTGCTTGGCATGGACCAGCATTGGTAGACATTGATGCCTATGAAAAAGAGGATCGCAAAATCCTGAAGAAACTTCCTAAATCCAGAATGAAGATCGCTGCCACCTGGATTCCGTGGACCAATAATAGATTGTCGCTCTTTTCTGGTTATGGGGCCGGCTTGCGCGCTCCCGGATGGTACGCCCATTGTTGGGAAAACCCAGAAGAATTAGAGATCAAGTGGTTGGTGAAAGTCGCACAGGCATTCAGAGATGAAGAGGTGGATATTTCTACCGCGCATGTATTAGAGAGCTATCGTTTGGCTTATGCTTTAGCCAGCTTACGGAATCGTTCTCAGCTGTCATTAGCAGAATTGAGCGAAGCGATTCAAACAGTGATGTGCATGGGTGACGCCATCTTGTTTGACCTGATCAAAGAACGGGTCATAGTAGGTGATGTACTCGGGCGTATACCCGATCACTTGCCTAAGGTTCCTTTACAGGCAGATTTTGAAGCAACAGCAAAATCCATGCGCTTGAAGTTCTCGGCCATGCCGAAGCAATATGATCTAGACCTACGTAAACCCCTTGACTTAAAACGCAGTGTTTTCTTCCATCGCTTGGCACTATTGGGCATAGAATGGGCTACAAAAACTTACAGTAGAAATAAGGGAACATTCAAAGAAAGCTGGGTACTGAAATGGGAGGAAGCCATGTACATACAGCTTATAGACAGAGCCTACTTCGGCAATACCATTCACAGCGCCACAACGGCCATGATCAAGAAAGATGCTGACGAAGTGCGCATGGTTTCCAAATTGGTGGAACTGGTCGCCGCTTGTCTGCCTGCCGATCTCTTTGAAAGCATTGACCACCTACTCTTGAAAGTCAGCAATGAATCTGCTATTTCTACTGATGTGATCGATCTCATGCAGGCACTTCCCCCACTGATCAATGTGTTGAAGTATGGCGATGTGCGTAACTCTGACTTACAACAGCTACAACAGATCGCAGCGCAATTGCTCTCAAAGGTTTTCATTAATCTGCCCAATACCTGTTATGGTTTAGATGAAGACAGCTCGAATACAATGTTCGAATTGATCAGCGAACTGAATGTAGCCATCAATATTTTAGATCAAGATACATTCAAGTCCGAATGGTTAGACACCATAGAGCAAACCAGAGCCAATTCAGGTGTACACTCGGTCATAGTGGGTTGTTGTGTTCGTCTGCTTTTGGATAATGATCGAATTGATTTTGAACAGGCGCAGAACTATACGACTTACTACCTACATGCCAATAATCCACCAATGGAGGTAGCCCACTGGGTCGAAGGCTTCATTAGAGGGAGTGCCATGATTTTGACTTACGACAATAGGATCTGGAACATCTTATACAAATGGGTCGATGAAGTGGATAGTGAACAATTCATGCAGTTATTGCCTGTTTTGCGCCGTGCCTTTTCTAAGTTCCAATATGGTGAGCGTAGGCAGATCGGACTAAAAGCTAAAGCAGGTATGGGAAGCATTCCTAGCGCAACAGCTACTGAAGAAACCGCTTCATTTGATACCGAAAGAGCCGAAAGCATTTTACCTTTCATTCACAAATTATTAGTCGCCTCATGAAACCACAGGAAGAAATTAATAATTTAGAAAAATGGCGTTTGATCCTAGGCGGTAAATCCGCCGATGGTACCGATGTACAGCTCAATGACTCCTTGTTGGGTATAGATGCCGCCTTAACCGCACTCTATGATTTCGACAAGTCGAACAGCTTTGATTATGGGGCTAAGAAAGAAGCAGGCGGGCAGGGCAAGTCTCGCCCTCAAGTAGCGCGCTGGCTGGGTGATATTCGCAAGTATTTCCCTCAAACCGTGGTGAAGGTCTTGCAGCAAGACGCCATGAAGTACCCAGAGCTAAAGAAAAAAGTGATGTTCGAGCCAGAAGTACTGGCACAGGTGGAAGCAGATGTCCACCTAGTAGCAACACTGATGGAGTTGGGCAAGCTCATACCCAGTAAAACCAAAAACACCGCACGTAAAGTGGTGAAAAAAGTAGTAGATGAACTCATTCAAAAGCTGGAACAGAAAACCGTTTCCGCAGTGAGCGGGGCAATTGATCGCTCTATTATCA
>JAHDGT010000549.1 GCA_020631675.1 Bacteroidota bacterium | reverse complement strand
GAAAGTCAAATTTTCAAGCACAAGATACAAGCTTGTAATAATAGGGATTGTCGTCCGCTATTAAAGGTTGTTTTTCAAGATGATTTTTTAACGCCTTTGAATACTACTTATTAAACTCCGTCCGTGCAGAAACATAGTACTGACGTACATTTTCCGCCTCCTCAATATTTACTTTGAACGATAATTCTTGAGCAAGGGCTATTTCCCATTCAAAAAACAGTTGCATCATTTCGCCCAAACTACGCCATATTTGTTCGCTTTCCGCATTGGGGTAAGTGATTAGTATCCGTTGCCACAGTTCTTTACTAACAAAGGCTTGCAAAAACTTCCCGCAATAACCAGTGTTGACCTTGAAATCGTGCTGCCTACCCACTTGCCAATCTAGCAGACGCATGAACATCTTTCTGACCGGACCTTCCAGCATGGCTTTGGCATATAAAATCTCGCCTCTGCACAAACCCTTGATGACATACGTACTAACCCACCAAAACTCATTGCAACAATCTAAAAATTGCTGCTCAGCAGGCAACTTGGTAATGTAATCTTCATCACTCGCTTGGAGCGGATGTGGGTATAAGCCATCTTTATCCAAAATCACCTGTGTAAGACTGTCCTCACATAGGGAACGCTGCGCCAACAAACAAAGTGTGAGGTCTATTCTGTTCCTGTCGGCAAACTGCATTAAATAGGAAAAGGTTTGACGTTCATCTATTATTCTCTTGTCAGAACCACTTAAAGACATGAGATCGGGAAGCTGTAGGATCATGCGCTCACCAAAAACATCGATCCAATTGGCATTTGCCAAAAAGGCAGCGATATCCCTCACCAAATAAACCACATCATAATCTTGAAAGGCATCTGGCTTTACCTTAGTGTTGGTTCTTGAGCCTGATAGAAGCACCGCTCTGACCCGATCGTCTTCTTGGGCGACTTTCAATATCAAGGACATCATTTCTTTTTCGCTTCTCATTGGCGTTGGTATTGGTATTGGCATGTACTCGAAATTACGTCATTCAAAATAAGGGAGGATCTTCGCGCAAGGGATAGTAGTGGTTATGAAGCCGCTGAATGCGCCCTGTTTGGCGGCATAGCGGGGCTGATCAGAGGAAGACACCGCTATGCCTGCCAAACAGCAGCAGGCAGCGGCTGAATTTGAACGGATAGCCCGGTGACCTGCCGCAGGCGGGCATGCGCCATGATAGCACATAATGATAAAATCCGAAATCTCTTGATTATGTTCGCGATGCCGTAACACTACAGCTTGATTTTCTGATATACTATCATGACGCTAACTGTTAAAGATTTTTTGCAGCTGACCAGAGCACTCAATTTGGGTTATATCGTGCTCTGCATGTATTTGATCCGCTATTGCTTGATCGAGCCGATTTATGGCTTGCTGACTTATGAGCCGACTTTAAGCCATCTGGCTTTCGCGGCTTTGGTGCTTTCTACGGTGCTGATCGCGGCAGGCGGCTATGTGATCAATGATTATTTTGACCAACAAACGGATCTGATCAACAAACCGGATAAAGTGCTGATCGGCAAGAAAATCAGCGCACAGCAAAGTGTGCGCTTGTATGCGGTTTTGACGATCGCAGGCATTTTAATTGGCGGCGTTTTAGCCTATATGATGGGCAGTTGGCGATTGATCTTCGTGCATCTGTTCTCAGCGGCGGCTTTGTGGTTTTATAGCAGCAGTTGGAAGCGAAAGCCGTTGATCGGCAATGTCATGGTATCTATTTTGGTGGCATTGAGCGTGCTGATCGTTGCGTTTTTTGACCGTGAGCTATTGAACTACTTGATGTTCAGCCTAAAGGAAAGTTTAGGAGCTATTTTTGAGCGATTGACGGATTATGAAGTGAGTGCAAGAGGGGAATCAGATGTGAAAGAGAGTGCTTTGTCGGGCTTTATCGTACAGCAGATATTGGGCTTGTCTTTGTTCGCGTTTTTACTCAACCTGATCCGCGAGATCATTAAAGACGGGCAAGATGTGATGGGCGATGGGAAAATGGGCTATCGTACTTTTCCGATCATTACGAGCTTGGCGACCAGCAACTTATTGACCGCTGCTTTGTGCGTGCTTACGTTTTATTTGTTGTTCCGTTTCCAAATGACGCAGATGGATATAGGTAACAGATGGGTGGCAGCGGCTATTTTCGTGTTGATCCAATTGCCTTTATTGTATTTGGTGTTTCGATCAAAGGGCGCACGTACCCCCAAGCAATTCAAGCACATGAGCGCAGTAGTAAAACTGATCATGTTCTTGGGCTTGCTGTATCTCCCTTATTTGGCTTCTTCAGTTAATGTGGAGCAGCCGGATGAGACCGTTATAGAACTGCCCCCAGGTTATACCGTAGATGATATTGAGCTGGAGGTCATTGATCCAAGAACAGGCAAACCCATGAAATTAGAAGAAGAAAAAGAGGCAGAGCCCGCTGTGGAAATACCGGTTACAGAGGGGCAACAAAGCAAGCCGAATCAACCTATTGAAATCAGTAAAGACTCCTTGATGCAATTGTTCGAGGGCATGCAAAAAGAAGATGAGAAATAAGCTCGGAGGGGAGCACCTAAGTGT
>JAHDGT010000548.1 GCA_020631675.1 Bacteroidota bacterium | reverse complement strand
ACTTACTTCACTACCGGAATAGTACTCAATAAAGTCATGTTCGTAGGATCAGTATAGTCATACTGGAATAAGCCATCAGAACCGATCATGAAAGCAACATCATTGAAAGGAATGATATCGTAAGTATTGATGTCTTGATAGTGCTGAATCATATTCTCATCAATGGCATTCACATCTGATGCATCAAATACTTTCAGACCGTCGTCACCATCACAAATGAATAAAGTACCATCATCAATACCCAAACCATGCGGATTCGTCATTGGATAGGTTTTCACTAAGAATGGCTCGTAGATATTGCTGATGTCCAATACATCCAATTGATCCGAAAAGCCTTGACAAGCATTACCAGTACGTAAAGTCACATAGGCATAATCCCCTTCCGCTACCACTGGATCACAAGCGTTTAAGTGAGCGAACATGGAGATATACTGCGGGTACTGCGGCTCTTCTAAACCATAGATGAACATACCTGAAGTAGAACCGATCAATAAATTACCCTCGAAAGGATAGATCGTTTCGATTTCCCAACCTACATAAGAAGTATTAGAAAACTGAGGCGACTGGTTCGCCACATCATACACCATCAGATCCGTATTGGTGACAATGTATAGGAAGTCATCATAAAGGGTAAAGCGTGCCATACTGCCACCTACTCCTGCAGAGGAACCACCTCCAGCCAATGGCATACCACCAGCATCATTAAATTCAAAATCTACAGGTCCCCACCAATCGACAAGATTGTCATTCTGAGGAACTGCAGGTGGGTCTTCACCACAAGGGTAAGTCTCCACATACTCCACTGTTTCCCAATCTACCAAAATACCTAAGACCGGATCGATCGTCCAGTAGTTCTGGATGAAGGCATCTTCCACACGTTCTACTAAAGTCGGTGCAAGCGGATTAGAGATATTGATCGCCAATAGATCTGTATAGTTATCGGCGTACAAAATATTGCCCTTAACCGCAAGATCCACATTACCCGGAATAGCGATAAAGCCTAAGTTTTGAGGACTGGAAGGGTTAGAGTTATCAAAGACGTGAATACCCTCATTGCGCTCATTGATGAACAAATAAGGTGCTTTCAAATAGATCTTACCTGGATCCTCTAAAGCCCGAGCACTCAATGCTTC
The DNA here is from genome assembly GCA_020631675.1 of Bacteroidota bacterium. Lineage (GTDB taxonomy): Bacteria > Bacteroidota > Bacteroidia > Chitinophagales > UBA2359 > JAHDGT01. The sequence goes on along the minus strand of JAHDGT010000548.1, from coordinate 1,454 downwards.
GACAGGCTGGCGAATCTCCTCATAAGTCATATAAATGGGTTCCTCTTGGGTATAAGTGTACACTTCTTCACACTTATCCGTACAACTTTGACCGAATAGCAGCACAAAACCCAAGGCCACCAAGCTCAATAGTTGTATGCGAAATTGTTGTTGACGTATCATAATCATAAAATTAACACAGATAGTAGTACAGCTGAGCTGTACGTCAAGTCAAGTAACTATTTAGGTTAGGGCTTTTACCGGACTTAAAAAGTTACATCAAATATAAGTGCAAAAGTAAAGACTGCTAGCATTGTCCCCACTTTCACACTATTCAGCTGATATCACTTCCACAAACGGCAATGCATTTGCAGCGGTTGCCTCGCTGTTAAAACTTTTGGCTTTTCTGTTAAAAAAGTAGTCAAAATTGTTAAACTGGCCGTGTCTTTGCTATAAAATGGTATATTTCGTTAAGATGACGGTCTCCCTCCTTTCCCTGCTCCAATACTGGCTATCTCCCCCCACCCTTAAAATAGTTTCAACACCCAAGCAACAAAACCCAAGTACCGCACCTCTAACTCATACATCAATCCCCGAAATGAATATGCGACAGTTCAAGTTCAATTTCAGTTTCATCTGTAGCCTTTTCCTCCTCCTTGCGTTCACCCTTGCCCCCTCCAACTTATTTGCCCAAAATGACCAAGTAGATGTCATCTACAAAAAAGACGGCAGTGTGCTCTACGGACTCATTACCAAACGAGGGATGAATGAAGAGATCGTCCTCCAAACCGATGATGGCAATATCATTGTCATTCAAGGAGAGGAGATCCTTCAAGTCACCAAAGAGACCAGAAATAAGAAGCAACAAACCCAAATGGTCGGTTCAAGCAACTTTTTCAACAGCTTAGAAGGTGGGATATTGCTTGGGCAAAGTGACCAAGGTCAAGAAGCCCATCTCTCCATCAGAAATGTGACCGGCTATCAGATCAACCCCCATCTCAGTGCGGGGATCGGTATCGGTATTGATAGCTATGCCGACAGCAATGTGTTCCCGGTCTTCTTAGACCTTCGCGGCTATGTGCTTAGAAATCGTATGGTCAACCCTTTCGCCTATGTGAACATGGGCTACGGTTTCACCTCTGCAGATGACATCGATGAGTTCGTTGACACACAGCGAGGCGGTATGATGTATAAAGTCGGTCTCGGTACACAGATCAAACTGAACAAGGGTTTAGAATGGATGCTGAGCTTTGGCTTCGGACAACAGTCCACTTATGCTGAGTATACTGACTGGCAGGGCTTTGTGCGTGAGCGCAATCTCGCACTACGTAGATTACTCATTACCACGGGTATTAAATTTTAAAATGTTGATCAGGCTGCGTACCCGCAATAAAAAGGGGGGATCTTTCGATTGCAGGAACATGTAATGGGTTCGGCAAAATAGACGTTATGATATAACGTCTCTACAGAAAAAC
>JAHDGT010000046.1 GCA_020631675.1 Bacteroidota bacterium | reverse complement strand
AGGTGGTTTACCGATAAACACCTCAAAAAGCGATTCCGAAACCCAAAAACAAACGATCAATACGCAGACCATTCCTATCTTCATAGGCAGCAGGCTGGGCCAGCAGATCCCCGCTTAAAGAACTCGTATTCAGGTATGGATTTAAACGCACATCAATGGCGAATCGTTCTCTAAAAATCCATTGATAACCAATAAAAGCACCTATACCCGAGTTTCGTACACCACCGATAACGCTCAAACTATCTATAGTCTGCAAATCATCGTCGTAGCGGTTAATATCAACATTTAGATTCTCGTAAATATAGTTCGCCCCAACATAAAGTCCTTTGGGTGCTTTGTCGTACGTAGTAGCGATATAGTATTGTACTCTAGGTGCGATCAATATACCCCGTTCTACTGTTTCCGCCGAAACGATGCCATCGCCCCTACTTCTACGGACTAAACTAGCATCCGCCCCGATAACGATCCGTTCTGTCAAACACACATCCACTCCTCCGCCATAATAGCCATTCAACCAAGAAAAAGCGTCTAATTTAACAACAGCGGTCTGTTGTCCATAAATACTACAATTCAATGTACTTCCGATAAAAAGAAAGAGGCAGAAATAGAAAACAACAAATAGAAAATGAAAGTATCGCATGGTAAGGCGGCAAAGCAGCTGGTTATTGAGCAGCTAAAGGTACTATTTTGCTCTTCTAAGATCGAGGGAGTTTAAAGTTATTTCCACCTAACATCTCATCAATAACAGGACAAGTTAATAGTCGGGGCGGTCATGATATTACTAAAATTGCCCGCCCGGTCTTGAATCACCACTTCAAACGAAAGCTCGTTGTTTGCTACTATATTAGCATCTGCCGGATTTACAGGTGGTATTTGCGGATTGCCGTTCACATCTCTACACAAAGTGGGTTGCAGCGTAAAATCTATACTGCCAGATATGGACTTCACATTGCCTTGTGGGGAGATATCAGGTATGACCAGATCGTAGGTGAAGATCTCGAAAAAACCAATGTCCGGTCTATTATCTATAATGAAAGCATTCGCATCAGGAGCATCATCCGTCGCGCCTAAATCACCATCACCATCTTCGAAATCTATTGTGACGATGATCTGATCAATTGAGCTGTCTACATTCACGCTATTCACCCTGACATCTGTTATGGCCGGGATGTCACTGAATTCATCTGGTTGGAAACAAGCCCATTGAATGGAGAGAAATAGTAAGCAGCAAATACTAAAACAATAGCGCATCATATGTGGATCATTGAAACAGTTCAATCAAGTAGTTGTATAACGCATAAATGGGGTGGAACGTTGTGAATTTGAGTCTATTTTCCCGCGCAAGGGATAGTAGTGGTAATGAGCCGACTGAATGCGCCCTGTTTGGCGGCATAAAAAGGCGGCCCAGAGGTAGCCATTTTTATGCCTGCCAAACAGCAGCAGGCAGGCGGGGAATTTTAACGGATAGCCCGACCATGCAGTAAAGGCTTGCGGTTTTTAGACCCGAGATATGAGACTCGAGATGTGAGATATTCGTGCTGTATGCCAAGACTTTTGCTTGCCTTTATTGCATGGATGCGCCCTATTACAAAATTATAGAACTTTAGGCCGTTTACATCTCATTGATTTAACGAGGTAGTTTAAAGTTATGGATTTAAAAACATTCAAGGCGACTTTATTCGATATGCAGGCAAGTGAATTCGAACAGCGGGCACTTTGGCTGTTTCGATACCAGGCGGAAAACAATGAGGTTTACAAGGAATGGTTGCGCTTGTTAAATATCAATGCAGCGCAAATTAACCGCTTGGAAGAAATACCGTATTTACCCATCAGTTGCTTTAAAACGCATGCTTTAAAGACCCCTGCCGCGATAAAAGAGGCTATTGTTTTTAGTAGCAGTGGTACGACAGGCAGTAGTACGAGCAGGCATTATGTAGCCGACCTGAGCCTGTACGAGCAAAGTTTCAATAAAGGCTTCGAATATTTTTATGGGTCGATAACAGATTATTGTGTATTGGCTTTGCTTCCTGCTTATTTGGAGCGTAAAGGTTCATCATTGGTCTATATGGCGGATCATTTGATCCGTGCGAGCGGGCATGAGAAAAGCGGGTTTTATTTACACGACCAAGCCGCTTTGGTAGAGACATTACGACAATTAGAAGCAGTGGGGCAGCAAACGCTTTTATTAGGCGTATCATTTGCTTTATGGAATCTAGCGGAAGATCACCCTATGCGGTTACAGCATACGATGCTAATGGAAACAGGTGGCATGAAGGGTAGGCGAAAAGAGTTGGTGCGTTCTGAGCTGCATCAGATTTTCTGTTCTGCTTTTGGTCTACCAAGCATTCATAGCGAATTTGGGATGACCGAGTTGCTTTCACAAGCCTATTCGAAGGGCGATGGTATTTTCTATTGTCCGCCTTGGATGTCGGTTTCTTTAAGAGAGGTGAACGATCCTTTAAGTCCGATAATCGAAAACGGAAAAACCGGTGGGGTCAATATCATTGACTTGGCGAATGTGCATAGTTGTGCATTTATTGCTACGAATGATCTGGGTAAAACCTACTCGGATGGTGGCTTTGAAATACTAGGACGGTTTGATAATAGCGACATTAGAGGATGTAATTTACTGGTACAGTAAGTCAAATCACTACGAATAAAAAAACAACTTCATGTATAGCTGAATGCATTGCGAATTACTGCAATAGATATACAGTTTGTTACAAAATAAATAAGCTATAACTTGTTTTATTGGATATTTCTCATAATTTTGTATGGACTATAAATGATTGTTATTCATTAAAAATGGTAGGTTGTGGCTTACGGAAATAGGTTTGATGACAGAAATGATCGCGACAGAAACGATCGTTACAGAGGTCGTGGACGAGATGATCGTTATCGCGACAGGGATAATTACCGAGGCGGAGGTGGAAGAGGAAGAGATAAAGATTCCGATTTTCACAGAAACAATAGTGTTTTCGGTAAGCGCGTGAAAGCGGGTAGTCGACGTACTTATTTCTTCGATGTTAGAACTACTCGTAATAACGATTACTACATCACTGTGACCGAAAGTAAACGTCGCTTCGACGATCGTGGCTTCGACCGTCATAAGTTGCACATTTACAAAGAGGATTTCAATAAGTTCTTATTAGCTATTCAGGAAACCGTTGATCACGTTAAGACCGAGTTACTGCCCGAGTACGATTACGATGAGTACATGTACGACGAGGATGATGATTTCAACTCGAACAACAACAGAGAGCGTGCGGCCTATGATGATCAATCTGCTGTAGAGTCAGCTGTTGAGACGGATAACGATGAGGTGAATGAGGATGAAGACGATAGTGATAACGATGGTGATGGTGATGGTGACAATGTGGAAGCAGACACTGTAAATGACAGTGCTAGTGAAGAGGAAGCGATCGATCACAATGATGCCGAAGATGAGGAAGATTTGACCTGGAGTGATTAACGAAAATCACATTTGGCTGTTCAGAAACAAGATATTTGAAATTTACAAAGTCCCTAGTGCGAATAACGCATTAGGGACTTTGTTTTTTTCGTACTTTTGCGACCGTTTTAGCGCAATCATAGAAACAACATCATGGCATTAAAATGTGGAATCGTAGGATTACCTAATGTAGGGAAATCCACTTTGTTCAATTGTTTGAGTAATGCGGGTGCATTGGCCGCAAACTACCCTTTTGCGACCATAGAGCCCAATGTGGGAGTAGTGAATGTACCTGACCCTAGATTAAATCAGTTAGAGTCCTTGGTCAATCCACAAAGAACGGTTCCTACCACCGTTGAGATCGTTGATATCGCTGGTTTAGTTGCAGGTGCGAGTAAAGGTGAGGGTTTGGGCAATAAGTTTTTGGCGAACATTCGCGATACGAATGCGATCGTCCATGTGATCCGTTGCTTTGAGAACGACAATGTGGTACATGTCAGTGGTAATGTGGATCCGGTTCGCGATAAAGAGATCATTGATATTGAACTACAGTTAAAAGATCTGGAGTCAGTAGAAAAGCAAATCGCCAAGTTCGAAAAAATGGCGAAAGGCAATGATAAAGAAGCTAAAAAGGGAATTGAAGTTTTAAGTATATACCAATCGCATTTAGAGGCGGGTCATTCAGCTCGTACGGCTGATGTTGATGAAGATGAGCAGCGTTTCGTTCGGGAGCTGAATTTGCTGACCATGAAGCCTATTTTGTATGTCTGTAATGTAGATGAAGAGGGGGCGGTTGATGGTAATGCACATACGAAAGCCTTAGCCGCTGCTATTGAAGGGGAGAATGCGGAGCTGTTGATCATTTCTGCCGCGATGGAAGAAGAGATCATGCAGTTAGAAACTTATGAGGAACGCCAAGAGTATTTAGAGATGATGGGCTTGACGGAGCCGGGCATCAATAAAATGATCAATAGCTGTTACCGCCTACTAGACTTGATCACTTACTTCACCGCAGGAGAAAAAGAGGTGCGTGCCTGGACGGTCAAAAAAGGCTCGAAGGCACCTCAAGCAGCCGGTGTGATCCATACGGATTTTGAAAAAGGATTTATTCGTGCTGAGGTGATCAAATACGATGATTATGTAAATCTGGGTTCTGAGAAAGCGGTGAAAGAAGCAGGTAAAATGAATGTGGAGGGTAAAGAGTATGTAGTAACCGATGGCGATGTGATGCACTTCCGGTTCAATGTATAGTTAGTCATATTCCATGCATAACTTCATACCTAAAGATATCGCTGATTATGTGGCGCAGCATAGCAGTCCACCAGAAGCGAGTTTGCAGCATGTCCATCGACAAACTTTTTTAAAAACGATCATGCCCCATATGATCTCCGGGCATGATCAAGGTGTTTTCCTAAGTATGATCAGTGCTATGGTACGTCCAAATCGAGTACTGGAAATCGGCACTTTCACAGGCTACTCCGCACTTTGTTTAGCCAGCGGTCTCCGTCCGGATGGCAAACTGCATACCATTGACAGCAATGCGGAGTTGCGACACATGCAACTCGATTTTTTCCGTAATAGTCCCTATGCTGATCAGATAGAACTGCATACGGGGAAAGCCCTCGACATCATCCCACAGATCCGCGGTCCGTTCGACTTGGTTTTCATTGATGCGGACAAGGTGAATTACCTCAATTATTATACATTAATGATTGACCAAATGACTGAAGGTGGCATCATTTTAGCGGATAATGTATTGTGGTATGGCAATGTAACACAAGGAGAAACAGATAAAAAAACAAGTGCCTTGGATCAATTCAATAAAACCGTGACCTCGGATGAACGGGTACAAAATGTGTTACTGCCCATCGGAGATGGAATCATGATGATCCGAAAACTTTAAGAGCTTGTGTAGGTTTTTAAATTCGGTCTGCAAAAGCTGCTTTTCAGCCCACTTTTCGCAAAAAATAAGTCTCAATAGCGCTGCTATTAAGCTGATTTTTTACTCAATTGGTCTAAAAATCATTCTTTTTCGACCAGATAATAAAAATCTATACATGCTCTAAGCGTGTATTTTCACCATCTTTGCTTTGAGTGTTCCCTAACCCTTATAGTCCAGTACAGTCCAGTCCATCAACCTTTTCCAATCTAAAAGCTAAAATGCCTCGTTCCAGCCTTTTTTCCTTACTTCTATTATTGTATAGTATCAGTTGCTTTGCTTTCAGCTCCTGTGCGGATGAGAAAGATTTAAAAGCCTATGCCTATATCGATGAATATAAGCTACTGGCAGTTGAAGAAATGCACTTAAATGGAGTACCTGCAAGTATTAAGCTGGCACAGGGTATGTTGGAATCGAATTTCGGACACAGCAGATTAGCCACTGAAGGCAAAAACCATTTCGGCATCAAATGTAAATCTTACTGGAAGGGGGAGACCATTCGAGAAAATGATGATGCGCCCAATGAATGTTTTCGTAAATACCAAAGTGTAGAAGCCTCCTATAAGGATCATAGCTATTTTCTTCAGCACCATGCTGGTGGCCGATACAGTCATCTTTTCAAGTATGATAGAACCGACTATACCTCTTGGGCATTTGGCTTAAAAAAAGCTGGCTATGCCACAGCTGACCACTACCCTTACACCCTTGTAAAGTACATCGAAAAGTACGAGTTGCATCAGTATGACCTGATGAGTATTGAAGAAGTGGAGGCACTTACTCCTTTAGTCAGTCAGCACACTTCAGCTACTACAACTCAAAAGCATGATTCGGCAGTTGGGCATAGTCCACAAATAAACAATCAAGATGTAGCTCAGTTAAAAAGTGGCTTCTTGTCTGCTTATGAAGACAATACCCATTATTATTTCCCTTGGCTAAATCAAGCCGAAAGGAAATTCCTGGACAAAAGCACGAATCAAGTTGTGAGTTTACCTCAGGCAAAGCCTTCTAGTAGACCATCAATCCCAACAACTGAAAGAGTCGCAGTTAAAAGAAATTCACCTATAAATGGTGTGATCAATAGCAATGAACAAAATGTAGCGGATATCAACGAAAAAGATAAGCCGGGCCTCACAAGCTATTATACGAAGAGCGCTTGATTGAAATCCGAGAGGGAAAGATCAATGAACAAAATGTAGCGGATATCAACGAAAAAGATAAGCTGGTCACAGCCTCACAAGCTGTTGAATTATACGAAGAGCGCTTGATCGAAATCCGAGAGGGAAAGATCAATGGTTTAGATGTTTGGATCGCTAATGCGGATTTAGATGTTCAAAGTGTGAGCTATTCAAGTGGGATAGCAGTCAAAAAGCTAGCTGTCTATAATGAAATATCTCCCAGTGAAAGTTTTTCAGCCGGAGCCCCCATCTACTTATCAAAAAAGCGAAAAGCAGCATCTCCCGAACAAATAACACATTATACGGTAGCGGGTCAGACATTGGAAGCTATTGCACGTATTTACGGCATTCAGATCAAGCGATTAAGCAAATTGAATAAAGAGTTTGATCGTACAACTCCTTTGCGAAGTGGCACTTTGGTTTATCTACATCCTAGAACTTAATTGATGCAATAAAATAAGTAGGATCTCGTTCTTTCACGGCAACCCAAAGTCACAGTATTGCAATGTCAATTTAGAATGTTTTTGCAGGACTGTTCAAAAAATTATTTGACTTTTTTCCCGTTAAATTGATTTTATATTTCCACTATTCTGAAAACACCAAAAACAACAATCATATCTATTAGAAAATCAAATACTTAGCTTAGAAAATCATCCTTCACTCAATCTCGTCAAGCAAATACCCTTATCCATATAAGCGCTCAAAAAGGTACTGAAAATCGCTACGTCTGAGTACGCAATTGGTGATATCAGAAAATGCGGTACGCTTTTTGAACCAAGTATATCATATTAATGTAACGAACAACTGTTATCACCATGCTGGTGATAGTAGCTGTTTATTCTGGTATCCCCTACTTGCTTACCCCCATTTTCCCGAATGTTATCCAATCTAACCCAAAGGGTAACATAACTTTTATTCACCCTTTTAAGGAAGATACTCACCCATTCTATGTAGGTGAATGTGTCTGGTCTTAAACCCAATGGTTGCGAGCCATGAATAGCTGTTTAAAAAATTTCGCGTGTGCAGTAATTATACTGTTAACAGGTGCGCAAGTTAATCTTTCCGCTCATACCTATGATGCCGCATGGCATTACATCAATGAGTATCAGGAATTAGCCAAAAATGAAATGCTTCGTACAGGCATTCCCGCTAGTATCAAACTGGCTCAGGGTATGTTAGAGTCTGGCTTTGGTAGTAGTAAGCTGGCAAATGAAGGCAATAATCATTTTGGTATTAAGTGTCATAATGAATGGGATGGCGCTAAAATTTTCATTGACGATGATACGCCAATGGATTGTTTCCGTAAATATGCCGCTGCGTATGATTCTTATATGGATCATTCAAAGATTCTTACGGAAAGAAAAAGGTATAAGTCTCTTTTCGATCTTTCAAAAACCGACTATAAAGCTTGGGCTAAGGGCCTAAAGGCAGCTGGATACGCTACTGACCCTCAGTATGCGAACAAGCTAATGAAGGTGATCGAAAAATATGATCTGAATAATTTAGATCGCCAAACTCTAAATGCAGCACCGGTCTTCGCCGCTGCTCCTAAAGAGGTGATCGTTTATTCACAGCCTACAAGTAAAACACAGCCCAAGGATAGCAAACCTTCGGTTTCGACTACTTCTGCTGCTCCAGTAGTTGACAAAAAAGAAAAGCTAGAGAAGGCTCTGATAGTGCCAGTTCAAGATTTACCAAAACGTTCTGTTCAACTGGTGAACATTGAAAATGAAGAGTTGGTAAAAATCATACCTGCTAAACATATTGCTACAAGCAATAAAAAAGTAGAGCCATCATCTACAACAGTAGCTGATAAAGAAAAGACCAGCCAAGCCGCTTCTACGCCATCTACAAATAGGGTTAAAAGTGAAACAAATGCTGTCAAAGAAGCTGTTCCGGCAGAACAAACGGCAAGCGTTAATGGCACATCAGCTGACGGAGAGAAAAAGAAAAAGCGCAAAAACAAGCGTAAGCAAGCAGAAGAGGAAAAAACAGAAACCGCACAAGACAAAACACCTGCTACTACAGTAAAGAAGAAGGTAACTCCTTCCGAGCTTGTAGGTGTACCTAAAAGCATGTTGGTATTAGCACCTTATATTCAGAAACAACAACCTTTCATCGTTAATAAGGTTAGAGCAGTAACTTATCCTAAAGCGGTTCGAGTTCAGCAGATCTCAACTACTTACGGTATGGCAGAAGAGGAAGTTCGTTCTTTAAATGACATGAAAGGTGATATCATCCCCGCTTATACCGCTATCTACTTAGAGGATAAGAGAGAAAAACATCCAGCAGCTAAGCATATTGTCGAGTCTGGGGATAGCATGTGGAAAATCGCTCAACGCTATGGTATGGATCTGACCAAATTGCGCCAACGTAATATGCTACTTTACGGACAAGAACCACGTGAAGGAGAAACTATTCTACTGAAAAAACAAGCACCATATCCACCAAAAATTCAGCGTATCTCTAAATACCAGCGTATTTTACAAGAGAAAAAAGAAGCCGAAATGGCTTCTAAAAAAGCAGCTGAAAAAACTAAACTACCCGTAAACAGCACCGGCTACTAAAAAGCAAGCTGTTTTGGTTAACAATTCTAAAAGTCCCTTCTGAGTGTAACGCTCAGAAGGGACTTTTTTTATGTCAAAAAATTCAAAACATATACTTTTTAAGCAAAAGTTCAAACAACTATGTAACCTAATTCTATTTGTCTCCGTAATACTATCTGTGCTTGATAAATATCAAAATCCTGCACCTAACAAATAACACCACACATACACCTTTCCATCATGAACTGCTCTTTATTCCACTTGCTAATAGCAATGGTCATTACCATAGGTATGCCCGCAGAACTCATTGCTTCTGAAAATGATACAAATCAAAGTAACACAACTTCATCGGCCAGAACTCAAGTGATTCCACACAACTCTTCTTCCTATGATGAAACCGAAAAACCAATTGAACTGGTCGCACTTAACAACAGTGACCTACCTATTGCCAATGAAGTAGAAAAACAACATGCTTACCTCATTAACAAGTCAAAAGCAGTCATTTATACGGAAGCAACAAGCCTAACTCAAATCGCATCCATTTACGGAATCGACAAGGAGCTTTTACGATCATACAACAATCTCGATGGAAATATTTTCCCAGCTGAAGTACCGATTTTCCTAAGTAAAAAACACCATAAACACCTCATCAAAACATATATCATCCAAGATGGCGACAGCATGTGGCAAGTCGCCCAAACTTTCGGAATCGATTTAATGGTCTTGTTAGAAAAGAATCACTTGAAAAAAGGACAAGAGCCGAAAGTTGGAGAGATCATCCAATTGAAAAAACAAGCAGCTTACGCACCAAAAATCAAACATCAAGGCAAATACGAACAGCTCACGAAAAAGTAGTAATTACAAACTTTGTATTCCTACAACATAAACTTTCCCGAAATCCCAGCTGGGCACATGTCCAGCTGGGATTTCGGGAAATGACGTCGGTAAAATGCTAAAGTCACGAATAATAACTAGTCAAGCTTACACACTCAAATAGCCTGAAAAATCAAGTTCGGTTAAAGATTTTTGACCAAAAAACATTTTTATTCAATTCATCTCATTTTTTCAAATTCACCAAGCTTTCGTACTTTTGTCACGGTTCCGTCAGAGCGCATGCATCCTGTACCAATATACCAAGCCCTACCCACCTTGACTAGCAATCCAGCACCACACTAAAGCGCTCTAACAACTTCCCAATCTTACTAACTGGCTGACTATTAGCAAAATGGCATCAAATTGGATACAGTCCACCTAATAATGGACTTATTCACTTTTGCGAAAAAATCAGAAAGAGCTAAACAACACACAATTGTTTAGCACTAAATTCTGATGTCTATCACAGTCAGCTAACTGTTCAACATCATCATCTGTCATAAATCAAGAGCATCGTTTAACGTGAATCAACGTCATCATTTTTGATGATGCTGTTTTTTCACCGATTCTTCGCTCTCAAAAGCATTTGAATTGACAGTGATCGGAGACGCTGTCTCTTTACTAGAACTTAAGTTAACTATCATTCACTCTGAACATCACAAAATGAGCAACCGTATCCTATACCGCTTATTTCGTGCAAGCATTCTCGTCTTGCTGTCCAGCTTCCTATTGCAAACACACATGTGGGCGCAACAGCGAGAGAAGCAGTCTATTAAAGAATACGTGGAAGCCTACAAAGGCATAGCGGTTCTAGAAATGCAACGATCTAATATCCCCGCCAGTATCACCTTAGCACAAGGTATATTAGAGTCCCAAAGCGGAAACAGCTACCTGGTTCGCAAAGCCAACAATCACTTCGGCATTAAATGCCATCGGTCATGGAATGGAGCTAAGATCCATGCCAGAGACGATAAACAAAGAGATTGCTTCCGCAAATACCCCAATGACTACGCTTCCTTTATCGACCATACTAATTTCTTGACCGGGAATTCGAGATATAGCTTCTTGTTCGACGGTCAGCAAGTTGATTACAAAACTTGGGCTAATGGTTTGAAAAAAGCAGGCTACGCGACAGATCAGCAATACGCTCGTCACCTCATTTACCTTATTGAAAAGTATCAACTCAACCAATTCGACCTATTCCTTAAAGAAGGAGACTGTGGTGAGATGATCTTAGCAATGACCGCCAAACACAATGGGATCAAAACCGTAATGTTCAACTGCTACATCAATCCGGATTATGTAGCCGAGACCTACGCCATCCCCATTGAACAACTTAGACGTTACAATCAATTAGATCAAGACGACCTCATAGAACCCAATACCATGGTTTTCCTTGAGCCGCCTCGTCAATATTCCAGCTGGGCAAATCACGCGCCTAGACCCGCAACAGGTACCTCCATGTATCAGCTGGCAAGTCAGTATGGCTTCAACGAACATGAAACACCTTCTAAATTGACCAAAGAAGAAGTTCGCCAACAACAACAAAAGTTCGTAGCTCAACGAGAACGCATTCAAAAAACACCTGTTCCTATTGAGTCACACAATAGTTTCTCACAAGGGCAAACGCTTTATGCTGCTACAACTAGACAGCATCAGCAACAAAACACTGTGCGTTCACAATGGGCAAGACCAGATGAAACCACTGAGCAGATGGCCGCTCGTCACAAAAAAGAACAATACGAAGCTCAGCAAAGATATTTGGCCAGTCAGCAGTCTCGCGACCCGCGCTATACCTTAATGAGTACGGCGATCTACCCACAGCCCAATTTCAACAGACAAAACATAGAACAACAACAAACGGGCTATCCTAACTATCCGATCTATAATCAGGTACCTCATACCAATAACAAACAAGATTACTTGGCCAAGCATCAAAAAAACACGACGATCTACCAAGTACAAGAAGGTGATACCCTATACTCTCTCGCTAAGAAATTCAGTACCAGTATCACTTCCATTAAATCAAAGAATGGTTTAGGTTCCAACGTGATCCGTGTCGGGCAGAGCTTAAAAATCGATAAAGGCTGATTTATTTCAAACTCGGCTTTTATATAAATCTCAGGGCACATCCCCGCAATAAAAATGCGGCTTAGGTAACATTATCCGTACAGGCTAATGTCTCCTAAGCCGCATTTTCACTTCGGGGTCGGGCTATCCGTTCCAATTCGGCGGCTGTTCGCTGCTTCGCTGGCAGGCATAAAAATGGCTACCTCTGGGCCGCCTTTTTATGCCGCCGCTCAGGGCGCTCCTTAGCCCCCTCATTTCCTCTCCTATCCCTTGTGCGCAGAAAAACGCAGATCATCCCTCCTCAGCAGACTCTCCCCATCTATAAGTATTCAATTCCAGACCCATTAGATCAACCACCCGATCAACCACCGTCAGCGCCAAATCTTCTATGCTCTTCGGACGCTTATAATAAGAAGGAGTGGCAGGGCAAACTATTCCGCCGGCCATAGTAACCGTCCGCATATGCTCAATATGAAGTAAACTATAAGGCGTTTCTCTAGCCACCAAAATCAACTTCCTCCTTTCTTTAAGTATCACATCCGCCGCCCTGCTCATCAAATCATTCGATATACCATGTGCGATGCGTGACAATGTCCCCATAGAACAAGGACAAACCACCATCGTATCATATTTCGCCGAGCCAGACGCGAAAGGAGCGAAGAAATCCCCCTTATCATAAAAATCAAACGGATAGTCCGAATAAGACTTATCCCCTATTTCATACTCCCAGACCAGCTTAGCATTATCAGACATCACCACGCCAACTTTTTCTATTTGGTCTGATGTTTGCACTAAGCGATCCAAGAGTAGTTTGGCATACAATGAACCACTTGCGCCAGTTACTCCTACTACTACCTTTTTCATTCTAAGCATTTTAAACTTGCATCCAGGTAATTCTGGTAAAATCTAAGGAATATGGAAATGAGATTCAATTAACATCACATTCCCGTACTCAAGAAAAACACCCTGAAATAACATCTATCCCTGACATTTGTTTCAAGCTTATTAGACTACCCATCACCTTTTTTCGAACTAAAACCCTAGCTTAAATAAGCTTTTCGTCATTTAAGCACATTGAAAACAACTAACGGTCAGAAGTGTTTCTTTTTTCGGTTTCATTTTGCTAACTTGCGTTCCGTCTAGTATGGACTCACGTCTCACTCCGTTTTTCTGTCAATCTAATTCAATGTCGTAAACCTTCTCACCAGTATGCGGGATACGATCACCAAACTATCTCTTTTTCTTTGCTTCTTTGCCCTTTCTCTGACCGCACTACCCAATGGCGGAGGAAATGGTGAAGAAACGGCCAAGCCAACTACTATACAATGGCTTCCCATCGAGGATGCTCTTGAAAAGTGCAAAGAAAACCCCAAGAAAATATTCGTCGATGTCTACACTGATTGGTGTACATGGTGCAAAAAAATGGAAGCTTCCACTTTCATGCACCCCACCATCGTAGAATACATCAACGAAAACTTCTATCCCGTCAAGTTAGACGCGGAAATGAAACAAAACCTCTTATTCAATAATAAGGAATATGGCTTCCTTCCCACCGAAGGAAGAAATGGCGTCCATGAAATAGCCCTATACCTTACTAGAGGTCGTTTAAACTACCCCTCTGTCGTCTTCCTAGATGAAGGGATGAGTAACCCACAACCTATCCCGGGTTTCCAGAACCCAGTGAGAATGGATAAACTGCTTAAGTTTTTTGGTGAGAACTACTATTTGCAAGTTGATTGGGGTTTGTTTAATCAATTATATGAGTCCACAATTTCAGAAAGTGAAATGAAATACTCCGGAAATGGCATGGACAGAATCCATGATGGAAGTAAATAATAAACTCGCGGAAACAAAAAAAGCACCCTGTTAAAGGGTGCTTTTTTTGTTTCCGGCATTTCTCAAGCCAAATTGACATATGGATTATCACAAAGTGAAGTGAAAAAAAATTTGAAATAAATCACACCACCACCGTAAGTCTCAATTTGTCGAATAATAGTTTATTTATCAAGCCTTTACAGTTGCATACTTTCTCGGAAAACATACCCAAGTGCAAGATGTCCGGAAGTTCTTCTACTCTGTAAATGGTGACTTGATTCAAAATCCAACGTATAGAATTTCGTTGAATCGCTTGTGTTTCCCCCTTGCTTATTCAGACTAATACATAGTCAAGCATCAAGAAACAATATAGTTTGATTTCCCTTATGTACATGCAGTCCTCAACTCATTATTTTTCATGCACTATAGAAAAATAATTTTGCTCATTTGGGCAGTCGTGTATTAATCGCTAATTTTGCATCCAGAAAGATAAGGTGTTAAAAGATCATTTAGCTGTTATTGTTTCACACTCTTAATCTTAATTCAAGCATGAGAAAATTTAAAACTTCATTAGTCGTTGCGTTGATCGCTACCTTCGGTTTCGCTTTGACGATGAATGCGCAAGACGACATGCCTGTCAATGCTATTGCGGGTAAGTGTTATGCGAAGTGTTTAATCCCTGACCAGTATGAAACCACAACCGAACAAGTTCTTCTAAAAGAAGCTTCTTCACGTTTGGAAGTTGTTCCTGCTGCTTACTCTACTTCTAACGAGCAAGTATTGGTTAAAGAGGGATACAATGTTTTAGAAATCCAACCAGCCTCTTTTTCAACTGTTACTGAAGAGATCATGGTTAAAGAAGCTGGAGAGCGTTTAGATTACGTTCCACCAGTTTATGAAACTGTTACTGAGCAAGTATTGGTTCAGCCTGCAACTACTAAGTGGACTAAAGGTCGTGCTGACCGTAACTGTTTGAGTGAAGACCCAGACAAATGTAAAGTTTGGTGTTTAACTGAGATTCCTGCTCAGTACAAAACTGTTACACGTCAAGTATTGAAGTCGCCTGCGACTACTCGTAGCACACCTATTCCTGCTGAGTTCAAAACTGTTACTAAAGCAGTTGTACAGTCTCCAGCTCAAGTAGCTGAGCGTGCAGTACCTGCTGAGTACCGTACTGTAACTCGTCAAGTACTACAAAGCCCTGCTTCTACTCAAGAAGTAGCGATTCCTGCTGAATACTCTACTGTATCTACACAAAGATTAGTTCGTACTGGTGGCTTCACTGATTGGGTTGAAGTATTATGTAGTGCTAAATCTGGTGGTTACAGCAGTGCTAGCTCTTACTCTACAACTACTACTTCTTACAGAAGCGGTGCTGTTTCAGTAGCTACTTTACAGCAAGCATTAAAGAGCCGTGGTTTTGACCCGGGTCCAATTGACGATATCTTCGGTTCTCGTACACGTTCTGCTTTGACAAGCTTCCAACGTGCGAACGGTCTAACGCCTAGTGGCGAAATGGACTCTGCTACATTAAGCGCATTAGGATTGTAAGAAATCCGCCTATTTTTTGTTACGGGCGACCATATCGCCCGTAACATTAAGTAGAGAGAACCCTAAAAACCACTAAGAATGCTTAGTTGGTTTTTATTTCCAAACACGATCATCTAATTTTACACTGAATAACCAAATAATCTTCTTTTTACTATGAAGAAACTTAAACTCTTTGCTTTAGCAGCAGTCGCTTTCGGATTCGTTGCTAACGCTAATGCACAAACTGACCTTCCATCTAACGCTGTAGCAGGTAAGTGCTACGCTAAGTGTTTGATTCCAGATCAGTACGAAACTGTTACTGAGCAAGTATTATTGAAAGAGGCTTCTAGCCGTCTTGAAGTTGTTCCTGCACAGTACACTACTACTAACGAACAAGTACTTGTTAAAGAGGGTTACCGCGTATTGGAAATCCGTCCTGCTCAATTCTCTACTGTATCTGAGCAAGTAATGGTTAAAGAAGCTGGAGAGCGTTTAGATTACGTTCCACCAGTTTATGAAACTGTTACTGAGCAAGTATTGGTTCAGCCTGCAACTACTAAGTGGACTAAAGGTCGTGCTGACCGTAACTGTTTGAGTGAAGACCCAGACAAATGTAAAGTTTGGTGTTTAACTGAGATTCCTGCTCAGTACAAAACTGTTACACGTCAAGTATTGAAGTCGCCTGCGACTACTCGTAGCACGCCTATTCCTGCTGAGTACAAAACTATTACTAAAGCTGTAGTTCAAGCTCCAGCTGATGTTTCTGACCGTGAGGTACCAGCTGAGTACCGTACTGTAACTCGTCAAGTATTGGCTTCTCCTGCTTCTACTCAAGAAGTAGCTATCCCTGCTGAATACTCTACTATCACTACTAAGAAATTAGTTCGTGTTGGTGGTTTCACTGACTGGGTTGAAGTATTGTGTG
>JAHDGT010000045.1 GCA_020631675.1 Bacteroidota bacterium | reverse complement strand
TAGAGATCTTCAACAATACCTTTACGGAAAACAATGTGCTGGGGCTGGGTATCATTGGCTATAATACAGTAGGCAACCCGAATGATGAGGACTTTGATCCTTATGTGGAGAATGTTTACATACACGATAATACATTCAGCAGATCGGATAATATCACACAGCAGTTTGATCGTGAGTTCTCGGCTTTGATGGCTACGCTTTACTTAGGTGGTGGCAATGATGATATACTATTTGACGGACAGTTGAAAACCACTGCTGAGGCTTCTGGTATTTGTATCGGAGAGGGTCAAGGCGGTACTTTCGTGAACATCAATTTAGATCTTACGGCCGGTCCTATTCCTGCTTGGGATTTTGATTACGACTTGACTCCTTATACTTGTAATAGTCCGGTATTGGATGCAGTGAGCGTGAACGCTCCGAGTGCGGAGTAATTTTTAACAATCGCTTTTTGAACACCGAAGCATAAGCTTTGTTATTTTTGAAGGGGGAAGTGGATTCTATATCTACTTCCCCCTTTTTCAAAGCCTTTAAGTACCAAGAACTGTTTTACCATGTCTTTAGCATCTATTTCCTATCGCAGCATTAGCATTTTCGTATTGTTCGGTTTTCTGTTGTTGAGCACTGCTTGTCAGAAAGAAGTAGTCACCCCCGAAGGTTTTGATTTGGCTGAACTGCCTTATGATAATTTGAGTGATTATGGCTTTTTTGAAGGGGCATTGAAAGACATGAATCCGAGTGCATTCATTTTGCCTTATGATCTGCACACGCCTTTGTTCAGCGATTACTCTCTGAAGGCGCGTTTTATGTATGTGCCTAGTGATGCTTCTGCCGACTATAAAGAAGGTGTAATGCATGATTTCCCCGAGGGCAGTATCATCATTAAGACCTTTTATTATGAGTTGGATCAAACAGATCCCAATTCTGAAAAAGACATTTTAGAAACCCGTTTATTGATTCATAAAAAAGACGGTTGGGAGCCTGCTTCTTACATTTGGAATGACAGTCAGACGGACGCGCATTTCACTGTTGTTGGTGAGCAAAGACCGATGAGCTGGATCGATGAGAACGGAGAAACGAAGACATCGAATTATTTGATCCCGAATAAAAATGAGTGTAAGGGCTGCCACAGTTTAGACGGGAAATTTGTGCCCTTGGGTCCTAAGGCGCGCAACTTGAACAATACCTATTCCTATTCAGATGGGGATTTCAACCAATTGGACAAATGGGTGGCGAAAGGCTTTTTAGCAGGTGCGCCCAGTGCCAGTGCCGCTCCCTTCGCACCCAAGTGGGATGACCCAAGCACTGGTAGTTTAGACCTACGCGCCAGAACTTATTTAGATGTGAATTGCGCGCACTGCCACAATCCTAATGGTCCGGGTGACAATTCTGGTTTGTTTTTAAATGCGGATAATACGGATTTACAAAGTCTAGGGGTTTGTAAATCTCCGGTAGCTGCGGGGCAGGGTTCTTTCGGTTTACCTCATGCGATTCTTCCGGGGGAACCAGATAATAGCTTCTTGGTCTTACGCATGGAATCCGTAGACCCCGATAAGATGATGCCTGAACTGGCTCGCTCTATCGTACATGAGGAAGGTGTGGAACTGATCCGCGAGTGGATCGCAGCCATGGAGGGGAGTTGTGATTGATCTTTTCCAATCCTTCTCCTATCTACTAATACACTTCATTTTTTTCTAAGCGCACCGCTTCTCTATAGCTGATGCGGTCACGCTTGGCTCTGGCCCAAGCCATGTATTTCACATAGCCAACCACCTCTATATCCACATTGTCCCCACTGGTGCCTCTCAATAACAAAAGGTCGTTATAGAGCTTGTCATAAAGTGCT
Organism: Bacteroidota bacterium; assembly: GCA_020631675.1. Classification (GTDB taxonomy): domain Bacteria; phylum Bacteroidota; class Bacteroidia; order Chitinophagales; family UBA2359; genus JAHDGT01. Next base: position 14,513 of record JAHDGT010000045.1, on the reverse strand, counting down.
TTGCGCGCACTGTGTCCAGTAGGCGCATTGGCCAGTTTTTTAAATACACTGATGATGCATTGCATCACCTCCGTTTTCATCTGTCTATGGCGTAAGAATTCGAAAGTGCTTTTCACCAAGTCCATAAAACGATCCGGATGGGTGCCCCTAGACTCATAATCGCACAATAATTGTAGCATACGACTATGTTTCAGAAGCTCTCTATCCAGCTTTTCCCCTTCCATTTCTCTGAAAAAATTAGCCCAAGAATACGCCTCATCGGTCCGTTCGTTCATAAAACTGGCCTGCATCATATACCAATAAAGGTCTCTTCTTCTCTCCGCACTCGCGTTCAAATGTCTTTTATCTTCTAGGCTGACCCGTTCAAAGACGCCTTCTACATTTTCAAATTCTTCAAAAGCCGCTAAGCGTAATTCAGCGGTATTACTGATCATGTAGACTTTAGTAGCAATATCCTTGATGTCTTTAAAACCCTTTCTCTGAGGCAGCGCACGCATCTTCTCCGCAGCGAGTAATAACTCTTGCGGCTTTTGTAGATGCACCAGATCCAGCATATAGTTATTCAAGACCCGAACATAAGTTTCCTTATAAGCTAATTGCTTGAGCTCGTCTTTTTCCAGCAGCTCTACATAGCGTTTATTCCAAGCATTAGCAGCAGCAACATCTCGCTTTATGAAGGCATAGGCACTATGCAAATGAATGTATTTGATCTGTGCCGCGAAACTTTTCGGATAGTTTTCCTCTTGAAATTCGGACTTCGCCATGATCTTATTGATCTCCTCAAAATGTTCCTGCGTATTCAAATGCTCTATGGTCATCAAACGGTAGTGCAGATAAAACTTATCATGTAGATATACATATCTCGTGCTCTCCTGCAATAACTCAATGCAAGTTTCTTGTTCCGCATACAGATCAATGAACTTCGTAGTATCTCTGATCCCACACTCGAAAATCAGTTTGCGGTAACTATTATTAATATCTATCAACAACTCGTATTGATCGTGCAAATAGCCTAAATCCCGTGCCTTACTCAAGGTTCTTTGCGCCAGACCATACATTTCCTTCCGCTCTAAAATGACAGCCTTATGTATCTCTCTTTTAATCTGCTCTTTAGGATTACTAGCGGTATAATACTGATCCAGTGATTGTAAAATCAGCTCGAATAAATAGTTTTTATTTCTACTCCAGTTCTTCGTCAATGGGTACTTCTCCAAACTTACTTTCTCCTTCTCTTTCTTTCCTCTATTATGCTGTTTCAACAAAATCCTTTTCAACTCATCATCGTCGTAAATGTCCTCCTGATCCGCGAACTTCACCATTGCCTTATACAAATCCATATACTGGTTCGTATCATATTTCGTGAACAAAGCAAAAGCACGTCGTTCATCGCGATCCATGTGCCGGATCAAATGATATAACCTTTCCGAAGCACCAACTGAACCCGGTAAATTCAAATCGAAAGACATGGGTTTGCCATCTTGCATTGCTGAATACGTTTAATCACCCATACGGCAAACGCACACCTTACGATCTCATTCGTAAATGTACCTTTTTTGGGGGGGACCAATATTAATCTGATTTCTATCAATAGGGGGCATCCCCGCAATTGACTGCCGCTTTCAATCACGCGAATGCGATCATCACGGTCATAAGCTACCGCAACAAAATAGATCCATACTTTCAAACTTCATACAGCGGCAATCAAAGCGGGGTCGGGCTATCCGTTAAAATTCAGCTAATGCCTGCTGCTGTCTGGCAGGCATAGCGGTGTCTTCCTCTGATCAGCCCCGCTATGCCGCCAGCCAGGGCGCATTCATCAGCTTCATTACCACTGCTATCCCTTGCCTAATATCGAACTGATTTAAAGTCATTTGAAAACCCAGTTCATCAGCTTGAAATACTGTTACAACAAATTTACACTTTATTCATAAAAAAAATCGAAAAAACACATCAAGTGAAAAAAGCGGGAAAAAACTTGCAAAAACGAACAAAAAGTAGAGAATTAAGACAGATGCCATAGAACAGCAAAAAGCAACTTAATGAACTGATTTTTAATTTTTTAAATAATAAACATACCCTAAAACATATACATTAACATGCTCCTATTGAAGGAATATAAGTCTAAAAAAGGTCGATTGAAAAGGTAAAAATCGGCATTTATTCCCACGAATTAATTATAAGGTCAAAGCATATTTGTGGTATCGAAAGCAAACAAATTATATCACTCTTTAAAAATAAACTACTTCCATGGGCGGATTAAGACCACGTACACTTTTTTACAACGCACCTAATAAAAAGCTATTAACCAGTTTTAATAGTTCAACAACTGGTACTCCACAAGCACTTGAAGGACTTTTTGTCATCAATGTGGATCCAAACGCAGGAGCAGACTTTCTTCACTATGACCATTTGGACAATAGCATTCAAGATGGCTTTGACACCATCGAAGATATGACAAAATCCATTACCAATCCACCTGATGTGATCGTTGGTACATACAGTCCTGGATTAATCATCATTAACACAGACCCACCTGCAAACGTGGTTGCTCACATCCAAGAGTCCCCTGGTGGTTTAACGTCTAATAGAGTTGCTTCGCTAGGAAGAAACGACAAAAGAACCGACCGTTTATTATACATCGGTACCGCTTATGACCTATCTGGTTATACCGAAGCTGCAGGAAGCTATCACTTAACACTACAGAGCACGCTTTACAATATAAGTGACCCACATGAACCTTATCCGAGAAAGACCATAAAAAACCTACTGGTTTTTGAGAATGACAAAGGCAAGACCGAGTATTGGATCAGCACAGGTAAAGAAGTGAAATACCGTATCGGTACAGGTATATGGCAAGTCACAGGCACCTTGAGTGGCGTCACTGACCAAAAAGATATTCACAGACTGGTAAGAACATCCAACGGCAATATACATGCTTGTACTGTTGATGGTGTAAACACCTATGATGCGGCTAATAATAGCTGGGATAATAAACTAGACGGTAAGGAAGTCTATGACCTAGTAGAAACGACCAATGGCCAAGGGCAGACTTTTTACTATGCGGGTACCGACCAAGGGCTATATCGTAAAAACATGAGTACTTCTACTTCTAATTGGGTGCGTGTTCAACGCCCTCGCTTAGGCACGTACAAAATCTATAACCTAGAGCTCGATGCTGCGAACAATAAGTTATGGATGAGCATTTGGGGAGACAACCCACCCCATTTGGCAGAGTTAAATCTCAATAGCCCGATACTGGTAAGCTCCTTAGTCAGGTATGAATTCAATACCGCCACTAGTAAGATCGAGCCTTTCAACTAAGTAAACACAACAGCTCACTATACATAAGTGATCTCTATGTGTGATCGTTCCATATTGAATCAAGCCGACCATTTAGTACGCGTAAGTACTATTTGGGTCGGTAAGATTCTAAACGAAATGATTTTGAACCCTATTCATCACCACCCCTAAATCCTTTTCATAAGCCATATACTTCAAGTTACTCTCTCAATAGCTCTCTGATATGCACGCAGTACAATACCCCCATGTAAATATTCGTCAATTAGGCATTCAACAAAAGCAATTGCCCATTTACCGCAGTTTGTTCAACAATCTGCAGAGCAATATCATACTGCCTCATGATGATCACCTTACTACCCTACTTTTTATTCGCTTCAATACAGAAGACAAAACCCTGCTCATTGCCATCAAAGCCTGGATACAGCAATTCGCGACCCGAATCAGCTCAACAGCGCAACAACTTGGTAAATGCAGCAGCAAAAGAGGTATTAAGCACAAGCATACCAGTGGACTCTATATCAACTTTTTCCTATCGGCTGTTGGCTATGAACGTTTGTCGCTTCCTCTTTCCGCTTTCGACTCACGGCCGAAAGAAAAAGGTTTTGAAAAGGGCATGAAAAAGACCATTCAAGAGCTATACGACCCAGAAGTTTCACAATGGGAAAGTCCTTTTCAGCAAGAAATAGATGCATTGATCTTAGTGGGCAGCGGTCCTTTTCAGGAATCCGCGATCAAGCGCAGCACTCGGAAAAAGTTGTTAGCCACTGAAGTCGCCAGTATCAAAAGATGCTTAAAAGGAGTGGCAAAAGTCGTTCATCAAGAAAATGGGGAAACCTTGTACAATGATGAGCAACAGGCGATCGAGCACTTCGGCTTTAGAGACAACATTAGTAATCCAGATTTCTTTTCTCCATCATTGAAGCTCATTCCCTCTTCAATGACTGGCCAAAATGGAGAGGTCGCAGCGGCAAAGGCTTATTCAGTTCTCCCGAACAGGGCTCAGCATGAAGATTGGGATCATAGGGCGTCCTTACGAACCGTATTGGCGCCAGATCCCTTTGTTTACAAAGATGAAACCACTCCATATTATGGCAGCTTTTTGGTATTCAGAAAGTTAGAACAAGATGTGGATGCGTTCAATGAAGATATGCGAGCAATGGCGCTGAAACTTTTCGGTGATGCGGATCAACATGAAAAGGCAGCAGCATTGGTAATGGGAAGATTCAGAAACGGAACACCGATAACGCTTAGTGATAAAGCGACCAATGCATTAAGTGGTGAAAATGATTTTCACTATATGAAAGACACCGCAGGTAATCGCTGTCCTTTCCATGCGCACATACGAAGAATGAACCCAAGAGGGGATGCGGAAAAAGAATACGGACTGTCTGAATACTATCACTATATCGTCCGCCGCTCTACTTCTTATGGTAAGATCGAGGACGAGAAAGCACCCAAGGGCATGCTGTTCCTCTGCTATCAAAGTAATGTGAACAAGCAGTTCATGGAACTACAACAAAAGTGGGCTAACCATCAGAATTTCATACACAGAGATTCTGGTACTGACGCCTTGATCGGTAATAGGGAAAATGCGAATAGTAAGTGGCCGGATAAATACGATTCTCCAAGTAGGAAGCATTTTCAGCTAAAAGAATATGTGCGTTTCAGAGGTGGGGAGTATTTCTTCGCCCCCAGCATCTATTTTTTGAAAAACATTGTTCGGATCTCTCAGCAGTACAGTAAAGATACCTAGGACATGTTCAAGATAAATAACGGTTTGGATTTGAATTTGATTTAGTATTTGTTATTCAATTTTTAGAATCATTACCACCTCTTCCATTTGTGGGTCTTTGCCGCACTTTGACCCGCATACTAACATGGAAGGGGTGTTTTTTATGTAGCGGGCAAAGTCTCTTGTCTGTCTTCTAAAAAGTTCTCATAAATCGGATCCTTCTCTAACACGATTTTATTGATCACTAATTGCGTGCGGTCCCTCAAGGCAGGTACATCATCCATATCCATACCTCTTGTTTCGATCGGCTTCGCGAAAACAGCAGTAATACTACAGGGGCGCAAAGGCAGTTTATTATCTGTCATCAAGTCTCTAGCGGATATGATCGCTATAGGTACTACTGCCAATTGCAAAGCGATCGCGATACGAAACGCACCCGTATGAAAATGGGTTGTTAGCTCCTTAGTCGCATCATTAAAAGTTCCTTCCGGAAAAATCACCGCACTCACGCCCTTATTTGTTTTCATCCGCATATCCGCCACACTCTTTCTTCGGCTGTCTTTATCACTTCTATCCACCATCACGCAGATTCTTTTGAATAGGCGGCTCAGCAAAGCGATACTAAGCACTTCATGCATTGCCAAAGCTGTGAAAGGATGTCGAAGAGCAGCGGCTAAAATGATGATGTCTCCGTAAGAAGTGTGGTTAGGGGTGAACATATATCGTCCTTTAGAATCTAAAGGTTCTTCTTCGATCACCTTACATCTTATGCCATTTATAAAAGCCCAAACTCGACCCCATAAGTTAATGTAGCGATTCAATATCTTATCCCCTTCTCCGCCCTTCCAAGGTATCGTCAGAAACTCTACTATCAAGGCACCAAAAAGCCCAAGTATAAAAGTACCTACTGCCCAAAGTGTATATACCCACAACAAGGCGGTCTTAATGGGACCATCCTTATTCACTTCCGAAGCTTTTATCACCCCATCTTCATTGCCCATGTTAAAGAAGGAATGGACAAATACCAGCCCCACGGCCACCAAGCAGAAAAACCCTATAATGATCATCAACCAAATCGAAATAGCAAGCAGGATTCCAATAGCCATAGCACTTGTATTAAAAGATAAAAACATCGTAACAATTTACTGGTTTTGGTTCTGGTCTTGACCTTCGTCATGAGCTTGCTCCTCTTCGCTAGATCGCTCCGGCTTTGTTTGCTCGACAAAGTTTCTCATACGGTCGTAATCCGCACGCATCCTTTCCTCCTTAGGAGTGGTTTTGGCGAATTTCACCAAATCGGATAACTGTAGCACTTCTCTTATATCCGTCTCTAAATCCGTACTGACAGCTATAGAACCAAGTGATTTCAATATCTCACTCGAAGTCATTTCAGCTGCATCTATCTCGAACCTAGCACTCAAGTAATGCCTAAGCACATCCGTTAGTTCAGTATAGTATGCTTTTGGAGATAAGTTTGACCAGCTTTTTTGCAGTGACATACTACTCAACTGCCCCATAGCCATCTCATAAGGCGGAAGCACTATTTCTGGTGAAGAAGACCGCTCCGCAACAACAACATGTTCAGCGGTTTCACTCTCTTTTCTAAACCAACGGAAATAAATGAAACCCATCAATAATAGTCCGTAAATAGCAAGCGCGATGTTTGACAGCAGTATATCTTTCACATCCTGCCAGCCAAAAGGGACTTCCAGCGGTGGTTTTATGGGCTTTATGTCTTCTTCAGGGTTCAGGTCCGGAAGTGATATAGACAGTCCTAATGCTTTAGTACCTACTTGCCCCTGCTTCCCATTTGAGCTGTAAGTAAAGCGAAAAGCGGGAACCTGGTGTTTACCCACCTCAAAGCTGCTGATCTGATACTTCCTGCTCCATTTAACTCGCCCATCTTGAAAAATAGAATCCGGCTTTGCCAGCTCACGCAATTCGATCGCTTTAGGTAAAACCGTGGTATCTACCTTAGGCCAGTCAAATTCCAGATCGGGGGCATGCTCAAAAGTCAAAATCAAATCTATCGTCTCTCCGATCAGCGCATAATCAGCCGGCTGTAAGATGGCAGTCGCCTCAGGTGGCGAATTATCCGCGCTCAAAGAAAGTTGGAAAACAAATATGCCAAGTAATAAACTCAAAAAGTTAATGCTTAGCACCGACATCAATATCCTGGATGTAGTATATGTACGCAATATGATCATTTGACAGCGAAATTAAGAAGGATGCATTAGAATCGCGTAACTTCAACACAACTACTTCATCGAATTTCTTAGCCATTTGTCATGCATATCCTAAAATCATTAACTACTCTTCTTTGCTTTTGTTGTTTATCAACTTTACAGCTGAATGCTCAAGGTTTACCCGTAAAAAAGATCAACGGTCCGCTTGCACCAGCCCCTAATACTTGTTACGAACGCACACAGCAAAGTTTCGCTGCTGAAATCTGTGATGAAACCGGAGAATGGGTGGCCGTCATCTGCAGGAATAAAGCCACTCACCGATTAGTATTCAATGTCTATGAAGCTTTAGCAGAAAGAGGGCACGCCCGTGTCGATAAATCCCTAACGATGAATGAAGACTTGAAACAAAGTTTGACGAAATTCCAACAAACACATCACTTGCCGGTTGGCGGACTAAATCTCCAAACGCTTGAATTGCTGAACATTGATTACCAATAAATGTACAGACCTCTTGACGACATAATTCGATAACCGCCTCTTTACATAAAACTTTTTCCCTAATTTGGCGTAAGATTTAAATAAGTACCTGGACAAAAGTAAGCGTATAGCTTAAGGCGCAGCTATTTTAGTTGTAGCCAAGGCATGAAAAACGAGGTATAGCAGAGCTAAATGAGGCTTTTCATAACGCAGGATACGGCTAAAAGAGCAAGTCAGAAGCAGCGATTATTTTTGTCCGGGTACTTAAGCCCTTTTCTTACCTGCTTTTTAAACGTTCATAAATTACTGTTAGCAAACGTGCAAGCAATACGTACCATAAAAGAGTTTGATCTGCTTTCAAAAGGTAGAAAGCTGGCCCATCTATGGGACAATTGCAAACTCATTACCTCAAGGGTAGAGGGCAACTACCGTGTTCACCTATACGGCTGTTCTTTCTTTTATGTAGAAGTCTGGTATAAATACGGCGTCAGTACCATTCAAAAAATCGGATCCTTCAGATCCGTTCAGTACCTCGAACCTTATCTCGATCAAATTGACATCAGAGAATGTCTTGCCTATTAACAAGGAAATAAGGCAGCTAAAAGCTTGACTATTCTAAACATTAGTTCTAACAAAAAATAATTAAGCCGCAATCAACACAATCTTAACACTTCGAAGCGGCTATTACGTATTTTCGCGTCAAAGATCGACCACCTATTATGCGCATAGGCAGCTATCATAGCCTATTACTACCCATTGGTATAATCAGCTTCTCCATAGGAGCCTGGTTATTGCTTGTCCGTGGCATATCGGCAGATGGCATTGGCGATTGGCTGTGGGCACTACCTATTGCCATTAGCAAGATTTGCCACCTCCTGTATTTTGATCGGGTCGCAGCAGTAAGCCCTGTCCCACATCGTGAGCGTTTGATCAGCAGATTACTTATCTCAGGCATCATCACTTTCCTGTTCACCCTAGCAGTAGGCATGCCGGGGCAATTCGCGACCAGCTTCCATATAGGGCATCTTATCGCGGTCTATCTGCAAATCTGCTTCTTAGCTTACGCCCTATCCTTGTTAAAGCAATTGGTCTTTATACGCAAAACGGCCTACAGTATCCAGCTCTGGCAAGTTTTCCTCATTTTCGTTGGTCTTGGGGCACTCTTAGACATCAGAGAAATCCCGCTGCCCGGTCTTTTTTGCAGTGCTACACTCTTAGCCGGTGGTATAGTCGTACTGCCCAATATGCGATTAAAATGGGTGGCCGATCTCACCATCAAGCAAAAGTGGCTATGGGTATTTAGCATTTTCTCCTTTCTCTGCATCCTTGGCGCACTACTAAGCCTTAGCTTTAATTCTGGCTTTCCCTTCGTCAGTTATAGCAAGCCACTGCTTAATGTGCATGGGGTGCTCGTAGGAGGTTTCATCACCCTCTATAGCTTTGTCGCATTGCTCGCACTCGCATTCAGCATGCCTATATCTTCTGTCTTAGAAGAACAGCGAGCAGAGATCCGCAGCTTCCAAGAGATCAGCAAGGCCTTCAGTCAGCCAACGAAAGAAGACGAAGTACTGGATCGCTTGTTCGAAGTCTGCTTTAAAAACTCCCAAAGCAGCAGCGCATGGCTACACAAAACGAGCAGTCGAGAAAAAGAAAACATCATTTTCAAGAACTTATCTACTGAGCATTTCAGCTATTTACGAGATATACTTCCCCTCAATGAGCTAACAGCATCCCCTCCACCCGAAGGCTATGTCTACTTACAAGATCTCAGACATTCAGGGGTGGAAAGCTCAGAAGAGCGGCCTTACCGCTCTATGCTCATACTGCCCATTTTTGATAATAGCCAACAACAACAGGCGGTCATTTACCTCATCAAGAGCTTTGAACAAGGCTATCCCAGTGAGCAAATACAGTTGATGAACAGCTATAGAGAACAAGCCGTCATCGCCATAGAAAACAAACAATTACTCAATAGAAGCATCCAAGACGCCCGCTTCAAAGAAGAAATAGAGATCGCCAACAAAGTGCAGTCGGAACTTATGCCCAGTGAGTTCCCGGCATCTAACTACTGCCAGATCGCCAGCTACTACCAAACCGCGAAAGAGGTAGGCGGCGACTATTACGATTGTAGTCTGATCGATGATTACCGACTGGCGGTGGTCATTGGTGATGTTAGCGGTAAAGGCGCATCCGCCGCCTTCCACATGGCGCAAATGAAAGGCATATTCCAAGCCTATATGGTCATGTGCCTCCCGCCCGAAAACTTCATGATCATGGCCAATGAGGCCGTTGGGCGTTGCTTGGAGAAAAACCGCTTCATTACCCTCAATTATCTCTTATTCGACTTCGCATTCGGTACCCTTACATTTAGTCGTGGCGGACATTGTCCCATCCTCTATTTTAATGCCGAAGAAGAGGTCAGCTTTTATCTGGAGGGCGAAGGACTCGGCTTGGGCATCATCAGAGATAATGCTTATTCCAACTTCGTGAAAGCGCAAACCCATGAACTGGCCACCAATGACGTACTCTGCCTATATACAGATGGCTTAGTAGAAGGCCGCCGACAAACTGATGGAGCCGATTATGGCTATGACCGCTTAAAACGTGTGTTCCAGAAAGCCTGTTTAAAATATGAACAAGCTCAAGACATCAAAAACGCGATCGTTGACGACCTCAATACCTTCACCAATGGTGAGCACTACGATGATACCGCCTTGCTGGTGATCAAGCTGACCAACATTCGCGATTCCCACAAAAATGATGTGCTGAGTGGTCGAGATTTAGATCATTTATTTTAGGGCGCATGCCCGCCTGCGGCAGGTCACCGGGCTATCCGTTAAAATTCACCCGCCGCCTGCTGCTGTTTGGCAGGCATAAAAATGGCTACCTCTGGGCCGCCTTTTTATGCCGCCAAACAGGGCGCATTCGTCGGGCTCATTACCACTCCTATCCCTTGCGCGTGCAACTTTGTGCTATCGATGCTGTTCTTTATAAACAGTGACCCGTATCTTCGACTAGCTTCTACTGATCAGTGAGCTAGTTTACCAGCCTATACCAATTATGTCGTTCCGCTTTTTTGCTTATACTTTTTTAGTGTGCCTTTGCATTGGTTTCGCTTCTTGCCGAGAAGAATGTACCGTCGACTGTCCACCAGACAATACGGATGGTCCTATTGTGCTAGATTGGGATACCCTCAACTTCTCCCCTCAAGCCTATGAGCTGGTCGTCCCGCCCACCTTACCTGATCCCGCAGATTATATCCCTGCCGATAACCCACTGACCATTGAAGGTGTGGCCTTAGGAAGAAAGCTATTTTATGACCCCATCTTATCCGCCGACACCAGTCTTTCTTGCGCTGGCTGCCACGCCCAAGAATTCAGTTTTACAGATAGTGGGAACGCACTAAGTATTGGCGTACAAAACATGCCCGGCACACGTAATTCCATGGCATTGTTCAACCTCATGTACAGCGATCGCTTGTTCTGGGATGGTAGTAGAGCCACGCTTGAGAGCCAAGCCTTAGAACCCGTACCCAACCCCTTAGAAATGCATCTCGAATGGGAAGTAGCAGAAGAACGGCTGCGATCAGACACTGCCTATGTACAAGCCTTTTATGAAGCATTGGGCACCACCTCCATCACAGCTAATGATGTGGCAAAAGCCATTGCCCAATTTGAAAGAACTATAGTTAGCGGCAACTCTACCTTTGACCAAGCCATAACGCCCGGGTCAGGGGTGTTTTTAAGTGAGGAAGCACAGTTGGGTTATAGCTTATTTTTCACGGAGAATGGCGACTGTTTCCACTGCCACGGTGATCCGCTCAATTTGTTCACGGACAATCTCTTCCACAACAATGGATTAGATGCTGTTGATGATGTCAACGACTTCGCTGATCCCGGACTAGGAGAAATCACTGGCGACCCAAGCGACTATGGTAAATTCAGAACACCGTCTCTCAGAAATGTGGCCATGACCGCACCTTATATGCATGATGGTCGCTTTGAAACTTTAGAAGAGGTGATCGACCACTACAGTGAGCACATACAAAACTCCCCTACGCTGGATCCCGTGATCGGCTCAAAATTCGGTGAAGGCTTAGGTTTAAGTGATGGGGACAAGCAAGCGATCATAGCCTTCTTAAACTCACTGACAGACGAGACCTTCCTGAACAATCCGGACTACGCTGCGCCTGCAGATTGATGGCAAATCTTGGCTCATATAATTGAACCCAGCACCGCAGTAGCGTGTACTGTAAACAGTACACAACATACCGATATGCATTTCTCCCGCTTATTATTTTTATTTCTGTTGGTCTTATCCCAAGAGCAAGTATTAGCCTGTTTATCTGCCAGTCAAGAAAGACTCCTACCTATAGGCATGAGTGAGGGCTGCTTAGTGGGCTTGGAATTACGTACCTACAGATATGGCAAAGGAGAGCACGGCCATGAAGTCCATTGGACATATAATATCAGTTTAAAAGGCTATAATGAAGACTATACCGACTACCTGATCACAGACTTAGGCGAGCTAGTAGACATTCCTGACCAAGAGATAGAAAAGACGCTATCCGTTTACATTCAAAAAGCCATGAACCTCAGCCTGGATCTGGAAGGTTTTGAATGTTTGCAGCCTGTATCCAAACTCTTCTGTGATTTTCAGAAGCAATGCCCTGATTTAGAAATCATCAAACAAAAGAACCAGATTTGCTTGCGCACTCCTTCCTTAAAAGCTAAACCCATTCCGATAGCTTTTCTCCAATCCAATTATACAGGAGATATCGCCAGCGACTATCATGCTTATTTTGAGAATTATTTCAATGAACATAGTGTACGAGGTTTTGACTTAGACATATCTTCTATCCGTTGGTATGAAAGCAACTCCTATCGATTGCTTGTTTTTCATTTAGGCGCAGGACATATACCCGGAAGGGCGGATGGTAAGCCAAGAGAACCCCTTGTTAAGCATATTGGTTTAAGTGAAGTATTCGAGGAACCCATGCTCCATCATGGTAAAGGTTTTGATTATTTTGTATTGAAGGAGAAATAATAATTATGCCTGCATTATTGATCATCATTCTTTACTTGATTGAGGTACTTATTGCTTCCACTATTCATGAAGTGGGGCATTTCTTACAGCATGGTGCCTTAGGAAATTTAGATCATACTTGGCGGGACGTATCCGTATTGTTTTATTTCAAGATGATCATTCATTTCATTCCACAACTCATTCTATTTGGCATATTTGCTCATTATTCCTTGTGGCATAATTCTATTCTTAGAATCGCTTTACTGAATCTACTGAGTTTCCTAATCATAGGATGTATTTTTTCCTATTTGGTAGGAGACTTTAAAGATCTGGTTTTCAGGCTTGCTTTTTTGTATAGCGCGTTAGCTGCTTTCATTAGTCCGTTTGTGCTTAAACACCTCTTCTTTGGCAAACAATTAATTGATAAGGCATCGAGAGATTTACTTGAGGTCTATACCTTCAAAACCCCATGATCTCGCATTAGTACTTTAAGGAGTGCTTTCAACATAACAGGCGAGATCACTTTGTGAAAAGGCTTTACAGGTAAGAAATAAGCCCTACCTACCCAATTATTAAACTGAACAGTGGTAGTGAGTTCCAAGCGTTTCAGTCCTTGCTCATAAGGAGTGAGCAGCAAGGAAATTCAGAAATCGAGATGCTTGTCATCTTCACCAATGATCATCTCATTTTCGTTGTGATCATATACTTTGAATAAGCCGATCTGCTCTCCTGTTTCTCCTTTGAAATTCGCTAAAAATTCTTCGTGGCTTTTGTGGGCATCCTCTCCTTCCGCCCCTGTTTTCAGACCTATTAGGCTCACTAATTTATTGCGTAGCACCAATAGTGCTTGCACCCACTTAGGAGCCGCATCAAAGAAAGCAATGCATACGTCTCTTGTTCCGACAGCATTATTTGGATCGCGAAAGTAGATTTCGTAGGTGTCTACATAATCGTAATGCTGCTCAGGGAGTAGGGAGTTTGCAGGTAAATACGCCTTACTCATTTCAATACCCAATTTTCTAACTTAATACCCTCAATTCTTGAGAGATGTTTACTATTGTTACTGACCATAATTAGCTTATTCCGAACAGCAGAAACTCCTATCATTAAATCAAAGTCGGGAATCAACGCCCCCGATTTTCTTAAGCGAGCTTTCTCTACAGCAAAAAGCTGTAATGAATTAGTTATTGATATAACCTTAAATAACTTTTGAATTTGTTCTACTTGCGAAAGATGTTTTTCTAAATTTCCAGATAAGTGGGCACCGTACAATAACTCTGCTACCGTGATTTCGGATATAAAGCAATTGTCAATTCCATAGGAAGTGATTTTTTCTTTAATTCCATGCTTGTTTTTCAATAGAAAAATGCAGATGTCTGTATCAAGTAAAAATTGGCCCATAATTATTTATTCAAAAGAGATAGATTTATCCGATGTGGATCTGGAAGCGTATATCTCATCAACAATATCCATATCCATGTCTTTCCAAGTACCAGCTAATTCCTCCAATAGCTTTTGTTTATCATCATTTTTATTGTGTCTATAAGTGTTCTTTACACTCTCACTTAGCCTTGCCAAAAGCTCTAACTTATCTTCTAGGTTCAGCTGTTCAAAAAGATGTAGGTATTTTAATATTAAATGGTTTTCCATCTCTTGTTTATTTACTTGAAACAGAACAAAGCTAAATGAGTAAAGGTTCTCTGTCAAGCCTATGGATATAATTGACCATTTTACTTTTCGCCAGGGATAGGAGCGGTATGAGGTAGGCGAAATGGCTATTGAGCGGCGGGCTA
>JAHDGT010000547.1 GCA_020631675.1 Bacteroidota bacterium | reverse complement strand
GCAGTGCCTTTGTCACCTTTGATGGTCAGATCGCAATATTGACAGGAGAGATTTCTGAAGATGCTTTCTTCGCAGGTGTTCAGGTTGTAGATGATGCGGGTGAAATCGTTATTGAAGCAGAGTTAACACCTGGAGAAGAGTTCAATTTCGAAGGTTGTGTAGGTGTGGGGTGCTACACTTTCATCTTCCAAGGTGGCACTTTCGGTGGCGATGGTAATGTGGGTAACTTCATCATCACGGCAGACGGCATTGGTCTGGCAGCAGGAGATATCCCGAACACCTTCGGAGGTGGCGGAGGTGGCGGTGAGCCTTATGAAGAAGAAGTTTGCTTCTTTAATGGCGAGCAGCCTGCATTAGAAGCCGGTATCATCAATCTATCTTACCCTGAAGATGGTGGTGAGTACTGCTCCCCTTCTATTGGTCCTAAATTGACCGTTAAGAATTTCGGTACAGAGACATTGACCAGCATCGATTTCGAATACAGCTTTAATGGAGAGGTGAACACTTATACTTGGACAGGAAGTTTAGCCAGTTTGGAAGAAACCATAGTGAGTATCAGTTCTTCTTTACTAGATGTAGGGAGCTATGATTTGAACGTGACCATCACCAATATCAATGGCGTGGCAGATGAGACCCTTGAGAATAATTCGGCTTTCAATAGCTTTGAAGTAGTGGAAGGGGAAGCCTTGAACTTAACAGTAGTAGCAGACAACAATCCAGGCTTCATGGGCTTCGAGATTTTAGATGCCGATGGTGATGTGGTGGAAGACGACTTTGGCTTTGGCTCGCAAGAGGTGCGTGATTATGCCTTCTGCCTGCCTGCTGGCTGCTATACCTTAGTGATGACCGGTGAAGATCCTCCTTTTGGAAATGGGTCTTATAGCTTGTCTGCTCCTGCTGTGGGCATCATCGCTGAGGTAGAAGAGTTTTTTAATGGAGAAACAGTAGAGTTCTGCTTGGAAGAAGTAGAAATACTCGGTACGGACTTAGGTATTTCCGTGATCAGCTCTCCTGTAGATGGAACGGAGTCTTGTGATGCTTTCTTCACGCCTAAGGTTGCGATCCGCAACAATGGGGAGACCCTGATCACGTCCGCGTCTATCAATCTTTTTGTTAGCGGCTTAGCTACGGAAACAGTAGAATGGACAGGCGCATTGGGTACTTTCGATGAGACCTTTATCGATTTTGAAACCGTTTCAGTCGCAGGTCCGGGCAGCTATGTGAATAACTTCACCCTGACGAACATCAATGGTGCGGGTGGTATGGATGATGATCCTGCTAATGATGCCTTGAATAGCACCTATACCGTGATAGACGGGCAAGAAGTGATCCTCACATTCGTAACAGAAGATTTCGGTGGCAATAACACCAGCTTCGAAGTAGTGGACGATAGCGGTGAAGTGGTATTCTCAGCAGAAGTGCCGAATGGTGAAGAGACCGTTTACAGCTTGTGCTTAGATATTGCTTGCTATACTTTGAATATTGAACAAAATGGTCCGGGCTGGTTGTCGAACAGCTATGTGCTATCGGCAATTGATGGTACTGTTTTGGCGGAGGATGACGACTTCAACAATGATATTGAAGAAGATTTCTGTGTGGAAGAGATCACTGTATCTGATTTTGATGTAGCGATCTCGGCACTCAATGAACCCTTAAATGGTGCGACTTTATGTAATGGGGACGCACTTACACCATCTATTGATATTCAGAACTTGGGTAACACGCCGATCACTGACGTGACCATTGAATACACGATCAATGGCGTAACGGAAACATTTGAGTGGAGCGGTACGCTAGGCTTGTTCGATGATGAAAAATTGGTCTTCCCAGAGCTTACACCAGCATTAGGTGAGCAAAGCTTCAGCGCAACGATCACCAGCATCAATGGCGGCACTGCCGATGATGTTGCGGATAACAACAACGTATTCTCTAACTTCTCGGTCATTGATGGTGAAGCCTTGATCATTGAACTGAATACGGATAACTGGGGCTATGAAACTTCATTCGCACTAGTGAACCAACAAGGAGAATTCGTAGCCACAGGCGGAGACTTCGAGGATAATGCGGAATATACTTTTGAATACTGTTTGCCAAGTGGCTGCTATGAGCTACAGGTGTTTGACGAGTTCGGCGATGGCTTCGCAGGAGGCAGTGGCATCGAGGTATTTGATGGCGAAGGAGAATTATTGGTTGAAGTAGATGGTGATTTCGGAGACTTCACGGCTGAAGATGTTTGTGTAGGTGCGATTGGCATCGAAGAAACCACAACGAACTTCAGCATCAGCTTATACCCTAATCCAGCAAAAGATCAGATTCAGTTGACCATTGAGGGCTTAACAATTGACCCTACTGATGTACAAGTCGAATTGTACGACATCGCTGGTCGCCAGTTATTAACGCAGCCAATGGGTGCGGCAAGCACTACTATTCAATTGCCTGCTTCAATAACGAACGGTCTATACATTCTACGCACCACACTTGATGGACAAACCATCAGTAAGCGAGTAGAAGTGATCAAGTAAGATCAACGAACTTGATCAACAAGAAAAGGGGCAGTATATTTTCTACTGCCCCTTTTTATTTCAACTCCTGCGTCAGCACGAA
>JAHDGT010000044.1 GCA_020631675.1 Bacteroidota bacterium | reverse complement strand
TTTTCATGCCTTGGCTACAACCAAAATAGCTGCGCAAAAATCAACAACTTATTTTTTCACCGTTACTAAGTAGAAATTTGGGATTATACAGCTTGGTTTAAATTGAGAGTATGTTAGGCGTTCATTTATATTGATAAACGGGTGATATCACTCAAATGTTTCATCAGTATGAAAAAAGGTGACTATCAATGAGTTGCTTATCAACTTAATGCACACATAAGTTATGCCAAATAGAAGAAAGTCGCTTGTATTATAGCAGACAATTTCATACAGATTTTGCTAAAAATGGTTAAAGAGCTAGTTTATGCTAAAAAATCGAATAAAAAAGGCTGTTTCTATGAAGAAACAGCCTTGATAAACAATGATTCGTTATTTCAAATCGCCCTACTACTGGAAGCGATGTACTTCAACATAACCTCCGTGCTCAGTACCATTGGATTCCGTGAATAGATAGAAGTAGGTACCATCAGCAACCGGCTCACCTGAATTTTGGTAAGTACCGTTCCAAAGATTTCCAGACCCATAATCATCTAAATCGAAAACGCAATTGCCCCAACGATTAAAGATCTTTAGGTTATTATCTTGGTTTTCAATACATCCTAAACCACCAACAACGAACTCATCATTCGTACCATCTCCATCAGGAGTGATCACATTGTAGAATGTCAATGAACAGTCTGTATTTTCAATAACAGTAATTGTTACTATCGCTGAATCACAAAGACCATCTTCATTACAAACGATGTATTCAAATGAATCGGTACCTGAGAAACCTGCATCTGGTATATAAGTTATTGTCCCATCTCCATTATTCACGACTGTACCATTAGTGGGCTCAGTTGTTATGTCAGTTACTGTAAGTAAGCCTCCAGAAGGATCAGTGTCATTGAAAACAACATCAATATTCGCCGTTGTACCTTCTTCTATGCTTTCCGCATCATCTACAGCGGTAGGCCCTTCAGGGGTATCATCGACAACAGTTATGATAACAATCGCTGTATCGGAACCGAAGCCAGGATAGCTGATCACATAAGTGAAGGTATCCGTACCAACGAAGCCGTCATCGGGGATATAGGTATACTCACCATCTCCGATCGCAGTTAAGCCACCATTCTCAACACCATCAATGATCGTGATATTACTATCCTCAAAACCATCAGGTAAGACATCATTACCTAAGATATCAATGGTGACCGGCTCGTTGATGCCTGTATTGTCGGCATCATCATTCGCGATCAAGGCGTTAGAAATCGTGATATAAACCACAGCTGTGTCACAGCCGATCACTGGATCACAAATAACGTACACAAAGCTGTCTACACCAACAAAACCTTCGTTGGACACATAGGCATATTCCCCAAATCCTAAATCGTTCACGTTTCCATTATATGGACCCTCTATGATGGTATAGGTAAGTGCATCGGCATCTGGAGCGGTATCATTTTCTTGAACATCGATGGTAATTGGCACTCCTTCTTCTGAAGCTCCATTATCATCCACAGCGATCAGTGCATCTTCTACAGTAATCGTAATAGTTGCTGTAGTACAATTCTCGACACAATCACAGACTTCGTAAGTCAGCACCTCCGTTCCAACAAAAGTTGGGTCGGGATCATATTCTATACACCCACCGATAATGGTAATTGTAGCATTATCCGCACCATCCACATTGGTGATTTCAACAGAATCACCGTTCGGGTCAGCAAGACCTGGACAAATTGTAGTCGTTTCATTTTGACCGATCGTTGCCGTTTCGTTCGATGCGGTAGGTGCTTGGTTAGTGACGGTATAAGTAATTGTAGTGATGGTACATAATGAAGGAGTTCCATTATCACAAACCTCCACTTCAATGACTACCGTACCTTCCAGACAAGCGGGCGCACTGTAGAGCACACAACCGTCAGAATCGACAACAGCCGTACCACTAGGTGGCGTGATTGATATGATGTCATAGCTCAAGTCATCACCATCCGGGTCAGAAGCCGTGATGCAGATCTCATTATCCGTACCGCTTGGTAAGTTACCGGCGGCTGGTGAAACATCTGGAGCAAAATTACTTGGCACCACATTGAAGTAAACCCAATTGGTATCACATAAAACGGGTGTTGGTTCATCGCAGAGTACCACCTGTATACTATCAGCTCCAATGAAGTCTGTATTTGGTATATAGGTCATACATGTATCTGAATCAAGTCCTAAGCTTGCATTTACTGGTGGGAGAAGTATTGTAGATGTTACCTCTTCCCCATCCTCTTCAATAAAGTCTAAACAGAAAGCAAAATCCGTGTTCTGTACCACCTCATAAGTGGATGAATTCAATATCGGTGGATTATCAACAACAGGAGGTAAAACGTTGAAGATATACGTTCCGGTATCACATAGCTCAGGCACTTGTCCGTCACAGAGGATCACTTCCAGTGTATCCGTTCCTATGAATCCATCATCAGGTGTATAGGTGATGCATAAAGGATCGGGGAAGATGACCGTACCATTATCAACATCAGTGATTATAGACATGCTTAAGGGATCCCCATTAGGATCAGCTGCTTCTACACAGAAGTTAAAAGGCGTTTCATAAGGTACGTCAAACTCATCATCTTCTACTATTGGAGCTTGATTTGGAGAAGGAAGTACATTGATGTATATCCAAGCCGTGTCGCATAGACCGAGCGGGTCACAAACGGTCATTTGCAGAGAATCGGGACCCACATAATTAGGATTAGGTCCATATATCCAACAGGTATCATTCAAGCTGTTTGAATTGCCGTTAAAAGGACCATCTATAACGTTCACCAAAAGATCATCTCCATCAGGATCCGCAATATCAGGGCAAATCAAAGCCGAAGTATTGAATGGCACTTCTATCGTATCAGACTCGATAGTAGGTGGCTCATTCGGAATCGGATCAATGATGATGTACATCCAAGCCGTATCACATGCTTCAAAAGGATCACAAGCCACAACCTGGAAACTATCTAATGGTATGTAGTTGGTCTGGCTAGTCAGATAAGTGAAACAAGTATCTCCTAAAATCTGAACAGAAGTATTAAAGGAAGGAAGAATAATGCTTAGATCCACATCTTGCCCTTCTGGTTCCGTGATCTCAGGACAGAAAGTTATCGGTTCACCGTCAATCGTGTTGACAGTCGTATCATCAATGATCGGTGGTAAGTTCGCAGGAGAAGGTTCCACTTCAAAGTTCAGACTGATATTAACGAAGTTACCACAGTCGTCAAACAATTGTAATGAGCCTGCATCAAGGCCCGCATAGTTCGTATTCGGTGTATAAGTTACGCAAGTACTATCTGAATTAAATGCTAAAGTACCATTAGTTGTCTGCCCAATTGTCCATGTCAACTCATCTCCATCAGGGTCTGAGAAGGCAGGGCAATAAACAACAGATTCATTCACAAATACACTCAATGTGGTGTCAGTAGTAGAAACAATCGGCGCATCATTTCCTAAGATATTATACGCAATAACAAAAGTGTCACATTGAATTGGATAAAGCGTATCACAAGCTACAACAGGCACGTAAGAAGTATAAGGAGTCGGCTCGTCATTATCAGGTGTATACGTAACCACTTCGCCATTCAATACCGCACTACCGAATGTAGGATCCAGTAAAGTAAAATTAAGTGGATCAATGGCTCCATTCGGATCCGTAACGGTCGGAAGTGCAGTGCCGATGAATACGTTCTGACAGCCAAATACAGCTAAAGTATCCAAGCTCCATTCAGGACCTTCATCACAGTTCACTAAAATAGCTTGAATTTGATCACATTGAGCAGATTCATTGGTGCAGATACTGATCTGTAATGTATCAGAGAATGCCGCACTAAAAGCAGAGTTATAGGTGAAGCAAAACTCCCCATCCGCAGATACTGTCGACGTAATGCTACTACTTAATTGTGTTTCCACATCGAAGATCAAACCCTCACAACCAACATAGTCGAAATCCATACACACTTCAATAGGGGTGAGTGGTTCTGCGCATATTACTTCATTCAGAGCAGTTGTTATAGTCGGTGCTTCATTCGGGCTGACATTGACTACTACCTCCTCAAATGAGATACAACCTGTTACAGTATTACCAACTGAAACATAATAAGTAGTTGTTACAAGAGGCATTACGGTCAATGTGTCGGTATTAGCAATTACCGTAGTAAAATCTTCGTCTGTTGCCCACTGATAGCTATCTCCACCGAAAGCGGATAACTGAACAGCATCCCCTTCGCAGATCGTTTGGTCAGCTGATGCGACAGCAAAACCTGTAGGGTTCACATTTACAACGACTTCGTCTGTGCTGGTACAACTTCCCGAGCCCCCGGGATAAACAACGGTAACCGTATAAGTTTGGGTACTTGTTGGATTCGCGATAGGGTTAGCGATATTAGGATCACTTAAACCCGCAACAGGAGTCCAGCTATAAGAAGTGCCACCAGCGGATGCATTTAATTGCACCGAACCCCCTTCACAAATTTCTACATCTGGCCCTGCATTAGGCACTGGGATCACATCAACCTCAACACTGGATTGTCCGATACAACCGAAAGCATCAATAAAGTAAACTGTATAAATCACATCAGTACTTGTAGATGTAATAGGACTGACCACATTAATACTATCTAAGCTTACTGCAGGTTGCCATAAGTAGGCTAAGGCATCTGTAGGAATACCCGCATCAATTTCGATGGTTTCTCCCGCACAGATGGAAACAAAAGCAGTATCAACAGGATAGGCTGCTAAAGGAGTTACAATTACCGAATCTATTGCAGAACAACCTGTTTCGGCATCTGTAACTGTTACATAGAATGTTGTTTCTTCGGTTACGTAGGCAGTAGGGTCAGCGATGTTCTCATCTGTTAAAAATTCGGCTGGTTCCCAAATGTACTCATCTCCACCTGTAGCGGTTAAGCGGATGCTATCGCCTCCACAAACGAAGTATTGTTCGCCAATAATATCCGCAACGGGTAGTGGGTTAACAGCGAGTTGGAAAGAATCGGTTACAACGCATTCATAAATATTTTCCGCACGCACATAGTACCAAGTAGTATCAGCTGGGTTTAGATACACTTCATCAGTTGTAGAGAACACTGCTGAAAAATCAGCTGTTGTACTCCATTCAAAACTACCCTCACCGTTCGCACTTACTAAAATGCTATCTCCCGCACATAAATTCAGTTCATCTGGAGATAAGGTGAAATCAGGGCTTGGCAATACATTCACAACTACCGTATCATTCAAACTACAGGTACCATTATCCCCAAAGAAGACATAAGTAGTAGTATCTGACGGGGATACAGTTAAAATCGTATCCGTGCTCAATATATCATCTGGTTGACCGGCTACGATCCAGTAGTAATCACAAGTATTGGTTTCTGCTGTGAGTTGAATGGATTCTCCTCTACAGATCGTTTCATCTTCAGGAGCCATTACTGTCATTGGCACCACTGAGATTTGATCAATGTAGTAATAGGCCTGCCCAACAAGCTCACCACCTAAATAGGTGATATTGAAACTATCGCGATTCACTTCGAAGTTACCGATGGTCAAATAGTCATAGGAATCTTCAGCTACGAATTGGCCGCTTATCTCCGTCCATTCCCCTGCATCGAGAATGGTAATGTTTTCTTGATTCTCTAATTGAGGTTCGTAGTCAGTTGAAAAAGGATCAAAATCAAAAGGATCGTTTCCAAATAACACACTCATCTCGTCAATAGCATAACTAGAGCTATCTGACAAACTTACTTGGTAGGTGACACAGTAGGTTTGTCCAATTTCTAAAGGTTGGATCTCACCACTTAAGAACTCATTATCATTCGGAAGCATTATGGCGTTTCCATCATCACTATAAACCACAATACCGGCATAGCCATTACCGTCGAAAGCAGCTTGTTGACCTTGGGCATTATTTGGAACACCTGCATCTCCGGTCGCACAATCGTTGAACAGATCAGCTTCGTTATTACTGGTCCAGAAATTCGCTAATTCAAAATCAGCTAATGTATCCGGGCAATCGTCTATAAGCTCGAAGCTTGGGTTCAAGACCAAGTTATTTTGATTTTCACAGGGATCGCAAGCAGCACTCACCTCGTAGACCAATGTAACATTTCCGATACAACCGGTTTCATTAACCGCTTTCAAAACCACATTATAGGTACCAGGATCTGTATAAAAATGCGCTACTACATTAGAACTGGTATTCAAATCCGGACTGCCGTCTCCGAATGTCCATATGTAGTTCGTATCATCATCCACATCTGTTGATGTGTTGGTGAAAATGGTGACCGCTCCAGCACAGTTTTCCGTGATCTCGAAATTAGCATCAGGTACTGCGGAGAAATTAACTGTGATCGTATCTGTAATGGAACAAATGGTACCTGCATCACCACTAACAACAAAAGTCATAGTAGTATCCGTAGGGCTAGTGACTAACAACTCGGCAGACTCAGCTACCAAACTACCATCATTGATATTATACCAGCTAAAAGAACAAAAATCTCCAGCTGCTTCTAAAGAAATCTCATCTCCTTCACAAACAGAAATCTCATTGCCTACAGCGACATCATCTGCTGTAAGTGTGAGTGTTGGCATTGGTGTGACAATGACGTTATCTAAATAGTAGTAAGCATCATTTAAATAGGCCGCACCAGTGATAATTGAATCTGTTGTCGCGCTGTTCGCATAGAAATTACCGATAGTGATCCAATCCAATCCAGCAACTGAAGGAGTATACACACCACTTATTGTTGTCCATGTACCAGGGTTGCCAACTACATCTCCGACCTCTTGAGCGATTTGAGGCGTATAAGTGAACAAAGGGGCTTGTGTATTGATGAATCCAAGATCATCATCCGAAAAGTGCATCCCTATTCTATCCACAGCTCTCCCACTTTCATCTGACAAGCTTAGGTCGAAACTCACACAATAGTTCTTACCAGGCGCTAGTTCTTGTGTTAACTGTGTAGAAAGATATTCTCTATAATCTGTTGAGCGATAAGCATAGAAACCCGCATAGGCGTTTCCGTCAACTGGAGCTTGATCACCGAAGAAATTCTCAGTAATACCAGCAGATTCTCCTCCACATTCGTGGAAATAGTCTGATGTACCAGCGGTAGGCATGCTCCAAGCGGCTACCTCATCTATTGTGTTTATAGTGGCTGATTCACTTAGCGTATCAGGGCATGCAGTATAAAATTCAAAGCTTGGGTTAGGTACAATATTTTGAATCAGTTCACCGTCAGTACAAGGATCGCAATCACTGTCTAAACTAATAGGCAGAGTAAACTCAGAAGGACAGTTTTCCTCACCCGTAATGGTTAGTTTAACAGCTGTAACATTGCTGCTATTAGTATCAAAGAAAGTTCCACCTAGAGTGTTACTCGTACCAACTACTGTAGCACCATCGAAAAACTCCCACAAATAAGTGGCGCCATCAGAAACATTTGTAGAATTATCAAAAACAGAGATGACTTGGCCTTCGCAAAGGTTTTCCGCTGTAATGTCTATGATCGCGATCTGTGCTACATTAACTGTGAAAGATAAGGTGCGTTTACAAACCCCATCCGTAACCGTTAAGAAATAGGCTTCGTTGTCTAGTGCTAAAATAGTAAGCGTATCCGCATTGCTGATTTCCGTGAAAGGATCTGTAGCATTCACCCAGCTGTAGGTGGAACCTGGTCCGGCAGTGGCGGTAAAAGTCAACTCATCTCCAATACAGACCGACACTTCATCTTCGAAATCGGTCGTTTCTCCAGCATTTTCATAACTCAATTCCACATCCGCAAGGGCTTCTACTGATACATCTTCTATGTAGTAGTAAGAAAGGTCTAAAAAGCCTGACACACCCGGAGCGGACACATCAACGGTTGTTGTTGATGCGTTCGCACTGAAATTACCGATGATCATCCATTGGTAACCAGCATCGTCAGGGATAAAGGTACCGTTTATGCTTGTCCAGCCACTGGCATCAGTGATTGGCAAACCCGTATATTGTACCTGAGGCACATAACTGCTCAATGGTAAACCACCATTTAAAATGTTATTCGCCTCGGCAGGGTCATTCGTAAAATATGCGCCCATACCTGAAGAAGCGATGTAGGTGAAGTCGGCTAGGCTGACATTGAAATCGACACAGTAAGCCTGCCCTTCGGTCATAGGTGTTGTCAGTTGTACGGCCAGATAGTCTCTATTATTTCCTGGGCCATAAACCGTAACCCCGGCATAACTAGAGTCTGTCTGTGCGAACTGAAATCCATATAGATTGGAAGGAACACCCGCGGAGCTGGGAGAGCTGACACAGGAACTGAACAGATCCGGCGCACCATCTGTCGGCGAGTACCAATCTAATACATCAGCTGTAGAAGGTGCTAAAGAAATGTTGTTCAGACCAGTGGGGCATGCGTTCATGCCTTCAAAGCTCGGATTGGGGACTAAATTCTGTGCTTGAATGTCGCCAAAAGTCAACAACAAACTCATCAACAGGAAAAAGATCCTGGATCTTGTAAAAGAGCGTGTATTCATAGGTTCTCTAATCAGTATGTATTGAAGTCGACCAATAAGAAAGGCCGCTTCAATGCGCTCGGGAAAGTAAGTTTTTCGGTTCAATTTGCTATGTTTCCGTATAGAAGAAACATATTACAACCATCAAGACGCAAAATCAAGTAGATGGTCAACTGAATAGACAAACTTTTTCAATTGTTTTGTAAACAAATCAGTGTAAATGCGAAGATCGCTGTTCCCCATCGCAATTCAAAGTATCGATCACCTTTTCCGATAAAGCGCTTTTCATTACCACCCTCCGCGCGAGGGATAGGAGTGGAAATGAGGAGGCTAAGGAGCGCACTGAGCGGCGGCATAAAAAGGCGGCCCAGAGGTAGCCATTTTTATGCCTGCCAGTGAAGCAGCGAACAGCCTCCGAATTGCAACGGATAGCCCGGTACCCGCAGTAGAAAGCTGGCGCTTTCAAGACGTAAGACATAAGACGCAAGACATAAGAATCGTGCCGTATGCCGATGTTTTAGCCATTAACTGTCGCCAGCTTTTTATTGCGGGTATGCGCCATAGTGAATGAACAAGGAAAAAAATCAGGATAAAAATTTCGGGTAAGAACGACAATAAGACCTATAGTTAGTGGATAAGGTTGCACACATAGGAAAAAAACGCTTAGGTGCTTGCCTAATTACAGTGGCTGATCAGCCCAAGCGGCAATAGCTGCCAAATCTTGTTCTTTCATGCAAAAAAAGTGTTTTTTAGGACATTTATTGTACCCGATCTTAGAGCAAGGCCTACAGGGTAAACCACTGACCTCAAATGATTTATATTGTAATTGAAGCTGCTTACCATTGGGCATAAAGGGGTACATTCCAAAATCTTTGACAGTATTACCCCAAATTACAGCTATAGGTTTGTTTAAAGCCGCAGATATGTGCATCAAACCTGTATCTGGTGTTATGACTTTCTCGCATTGTTTGATCAATGATGCTGAACCGAACAAATTATATGTTCCACAAGCATTATAGACCTGTTCTCCGACTTGATCACTAATAAATTGGCCAATCGAGCTTTCTTTCTTCCCTCCTAATAGTATTATTGGTTTATTTATTTGCTGGCAAAGCTTGACCAATTGTTCTTTTTCCATGCATTTAGTGGCATGCTGAGCACCTACGACCAATGCGATATAAGGATTATTTTTTTTGAGGGAGGGATAATTGGCTTCTAAATCTATCTCTTCGTTTTCCGGGATAAAAAAATCTAAGCCTTTACCATCATAAATAATGTTGAAGTTACTTAATGTTTCCAAATACCGATCCACAATGTGTTGATCGGGTAATTTGTTGATTTTAAGACTTGATGTTAAGAGAAATTTTTTGAAGTTGATTTTATTGAATTTTTGATAAGGGACAGAAAGTGCCCTGCAGATGCGCCAGCTTCTCCAATTGTTGTGCAGATCGATCACATAGTCAAACTGTTCACTTTTCAATACAGCTATAGTATGAGACAAATCATCTTCGAACAAATGAACTTGGTCTATGTATGGATTATGCCCGACAGTTTGTAAGAATTGTTTTTTTAGTAAAAAGTGAATTTCAATTTCCGGCATTTGCGATTTCATACACCTCAATAAAGGGGAAGTTAGTATGATATCTCCAATAGAACTTAAGCGAATGAACAAACATTTCATACTATAAATGTAAGTGCTTTGAAACAAATATCAGTGTTTTGTCTTTGAATAAGCTTTCTTCTCTTATTGTAGACCAGCTTTGAAAACGGTGAAGAAAGCTAAACACTAAGTAGATACAAATTAAAATTACATTAATCAAGCCACGTATAAATGTAAAGAATGTCTTGATTGATGTTTCGCAGCATAAAATTGAAGTACTACAAATTTAGTCGAAACCTCTATACTACTTATTTAAAGTCATTAGTGAATAATTACGAGTTTAATTTAAATAAATAAAGTATGTGATTTTATTCACTTTATCAAGATGGAAATAAATAATTGTTTTTTTTATTGAAAAAATTTTAACAGTGCTTGAATTTGATTTATTTGGCCCGTAAATTGTCATAAAAGTATCAGATGTCTCTCGTGAACCCTTTACATCACTTACAAAGTCATTATCCAAGCTTTTCATCCCC
This sequence comes from Bacteroidota bacterium, assembly GCA_020631675.1. Lineage (GTDB taxonomy): Bacteria > Bacteroidota > Bacteroidia > Chitinophagales > UBA2359 > JAHDGT01. Next base: position 5,785 of record JAHDGT010000044.1, on the reverse strand, counting down.
CTTGCTGCTTGGTTAACCTATTACTTATGACACTCCATTCACTTTTACGACTCGGGTTGATCATTTGTTTGAATCTTACTTGGCTAAGCTTAGTGGCTAGTTCAAGCAATAATGCGTTACAAACGATCAATAATCTCAATGAAAAGGGTTTAGCTTATTTCGAACAGGGCAAAATCAATTTAGCTTACAATAAGCATCAGGAAGCACTTTACCTCGCTAAAAGAGTTAATCTGTTGGAGCAGATCAGCTTTACTCATTTTTACATCTGTGAGTGTGAGCTCTTATTAAAAAGGTATGAGGATGCTTTGGGGAATTGTTATTCTGCTTCTGAAAACATAGAACACCACCACAATGAAGTATTATGGGCGGAGAGTATGTTCGGGGTATATAGTGCATATAAGGCCATTGATGACAAAGAGTTGTCTGCCAAAACTTTAAGTAAGATCCAAAAAGCACTGGATAATTCTCATAAGTTTGATGACATTTTAAAGAAACTGATCGCGAAAGGTAAAAATCAAGAAAAGAAGGGACAGTATAGAGCTGCACTGAGAACTTATGAATTCGCGAAAAAAGTATCCACCAGAGATAATGCTAAGGAGTATAAAATGGAGGCGGATCTTGGGCTGGGCAATATTTATACGCTTTCAGAACAGCATACCAAGGCACTTATACATAACGGAGAGGGTTTATTGATCGCCGAACAAATGGCGGATGAGGAGAAAATCAATCAATTCAAACTCAATCTTGCTAAAAACCACTCTGCTTTAGGAGAAGACCTCAAGGCTGCGGAGGTCATCCAAGATGTTGCCGATGAGGGAGGGACTTATGCCATTGAAGCATCGAAGATCAAAGCCCGTTCTTTTTTAGCAAGTGGAAAAAAGGACGAGTTGGTACGTGAAATCGACGCAACGATCAATTTATTAGAACAAAGTAATACCAAAGAAGAAAATCTCGATTTTTATTTAGAAGGCGCGAAGATGTTCGAGGAAGTGGACGAGCATAAGAAGGGACTTTCTCTTTTCAAGAGATACATCACAATCAGTGATTCTCTGGCTTTGATTTCCAATGGGGATAGTGCTTCTGACATTACGAAAGCCTTGGAATTGGAAGTAATGGAATCTTCCAAACAAGCGGAGGTTTACTTCAATGAATCTCGTTTAAAGAATGCGGAAAACGAAGTGCTACTGCTACAATCCCAAAGAACAAGCCTTTGGATGGCAATAGGCGGCTTGGCTTTACTAGCAGCATTAGCCTTATTAGCTTTCTTATTCTACCGCAGCAGAAATGAAAGTAGAAGGTTGGAATTAATGGAGCAAAAGAATAGAGAGATAGACGAACAGAACAGAAAACTAAGAGACTCTTATAAGGCTTTGGAAGATTTCGCCTTCATTGCGACACATGACCTCAAGGAGCCGCTTCGTATGATCGGAAGTTATACCTCATTATTGGAAAGACGTTCTATCGATGAATTCAGCAGTGGTTCTAAAGAGTATTTCACCTATATCAAAGAAGCTGTTCAGCGTATGAATAAGCTATTGGGAGATATATTCGATTATTCGCTGGTAACCAAAGGGAAGTCGGTCAAAATAGAAAAATTCGACCTCAACGAAGCTGTTGATGCCGCTATTGACAACTTGAATGGTGAGATTTCACGTCATCAAGTTCACATTAATATACCCGACTTACCTGAAGTAACTGCTAATAAGACACAATTCACCCAAGTATTCCAAAACTTGATCGGAAATGCTATTAAATTCCGTTCAAGTGGGAAAACACCGATAGTGAATATAAAGGGTCGAGCCAATGGCACACGTTATTACTTATCCATAGAAGATAATGGTATTGGTATCGCTCAAGAATATCACGATAAGGTGTTCGAAGCTTTTAAAAGACTGAACAAAAGAGAAGACTATGAAGGCAATGGCATCGGACTGGCCATTTGCGCGAAAATCATAGAAAGCTATCAAGGAGATATAAGAGTAGTTTCAGAAGAAGGCGCTGGTAGTGCTTTCGTCATCTCTTTGCCTAAAGACATTATTTATAGCTAAAGCCAAAACACATAAGTTGAAAATCAAAAAGGGCGTCTTTTCTATGAAAGACGCCCTTTTGATTAAAAGCTAGTTAAGTACTTATCAAGCATTTTTCAATCAGTTCAAATGAGGCAAAAACACTTCATTAGACAGTCTGAGTACTTCGTGAAAAGCTTCGATCTCATAGTAAAAATCAGCACGCTCCTCTTCAAAGAATTTGATCAGGTGCTCTGTGGGCATATTTCCTACTAAATCATCTTGTGCCATCGGACAGCCGCCGAAGCCTTTGATCGCACCGTCAAATCGTCCGCAGCCATTTTTATAGGCTTGCTCAATTTTATCTTTCCAATCATTGTAGACCGTATGTAAATGTGCGCCGAACTCAATATCGGGATAGTTCGTGGTCAATTGCTTGAACAAGCTTCCTATTTGATCAGCATTTGCCAAGCCTACTGTATCACTTAAAGATAAAATCTCAATGCCCATCGCATGGAAGCGATCCACCCAATGTTCTACTATAGACTCGTCCCACACATCTCCATAAGGATTACCGAAACCCATGGATAAATACACCACCAATTCTCTTTCTTTCTTCAAGCACAATTCGAAGATCTCCTCTACCCTATTAAACGCTTCCTCTTGTGAAGCATTGGTATTTCGTTTTTGAAAAGTCTCTGATATGGAAAACGGAAAACCTAAATAATCGATCTGTTCAAACTCAAGGGCATCAACAGCCCCTCTGGTATTGGCCACTATCGCCAGTAATTCAGAATCCGTCTCATCTAAATCCAAACGTTGAACCACTTTCCAGGTATCCCGCATCTGTGGTACTGCTTTTGGAGATACGAAACTTCCGAAATCAATAGCATCGAAGCCCACTTTCAATAAAGCGTTGATGTACTCCACTTTCTTATCCGTGGATATAAACTCATGTATGCCTTGCATGGCGTCTCGCGGACACTCAATGATCTTCATGTGCGTTACTTAAAAAACTTGCTAAAGGTGATTACTTTAGCTTACTATAACAACTAAAATCGCATGTAAAGTTCGTAAAACTATCGCTAGTATGTAGCAACTAGTGCAAAGTGAGCCTAAATTCGCGCTCTAAATTTCGGAAAGTGATGTACTACTGGACTTTATGTATCGATTTGATCGGTTGGATAGGCGCAATTATCGGACTAAGTGCTTATTTCATGGTATCCACCAACAGACTCTCTGGCACTTCATTCATGTATCAATCTTTGAATGTACTAAGTGCCATCTTAGTGCTATTCAATAGTTACTGGCATGGAGCACTGCCTTCAGCCTCTGTTAACTTTTTCTGGATACTGATCTCTCTGTATGCGCTGAGATACTACACCCCCGAGCTTACAAAAAAAGAGGTAATTTATACCAGAACCCAAGAAAGTAAAAAGTGAGCTAGGTGCTACTTCCCTAAAGGTCTGGCATTCAGCTTCGGATCCAGCTCCATTGCCGTTCTAAAGTTCTTTTGTGCTTTAGCGGAATCCCCTAACTCCATTTGGCAATGAGCTAAATTCACATAAGGCTTCGCATAATCCGGCTTGATCCGAATAGAAGCTTGATAAGACGCAGCTGCTTCTTTATACTTTTTCTGATGGAGATAAGTGTTCCCTAAGTTATAGAAGGCGGCATGTGATTCATTATTGATGGATATAGCCGTCTTATAGGTATTCACAGCTTCATCATACCGCTTTCTATTATCCAAGATCACCCCTTTACGCATTAAGGCGCGATCATTCTGCGGATCTATTTTCAATAATTGGTCAAAAGTCTTTAAAGCTTTATCAGCTTCTTTGTTCTGATCATAGGCTACCGCTAAACTGTAGTAAGCATCTTTAAAGGTATTATCCAGCTCAACCGCTTTCTTCAAACTTTCGATCGCTGGCTCAACTTTCCCTGACTGCACATAGGCGATACCCAGATTATGATGACCTCCGGGATCTTCCAAATTCGCATCTCTTACTTTCTTAAAAGTCTTGATCGCGTCTTGTAGTTTCCCCTCCTTCAATAATCGCTTACCATAAATATTCAGATCCCTTCTCGAACGGTCGTTCAACTTATCCTTCTGATTCAAAAGAGAATTCGCCTGTTCGTCAGTCAACTTAAGATCCGGAAGCTTCCCGTCTTTATCAGGTGTCTTCACCTCACTATTCAGCTGATTAGCGGATTTACCGCTTTCAATACTGCGCTGGCTAATAGTGGTATCACTTCCTTCGCCATCAGATGAGGACAACATATTCGCAATGAACAAAGCAGCTGCAAGAAATACAACCGCAAATAAAAACCACCTCGTTAAAGAGCTGTCTGTTTGCCGCTTAAGCTCATTTTTCTCTGCCGCCGCTGCTTCTACTTCGGCAGATTGAGCTTGCTGCTGCGACTTCTCATTTTCAACAGCTTTTGCAGGCTGTTGCTTGTTCTTACTTTTATACTTTGAGGGCTTCTTTTTAGACATAGTTAACTCGATTGGCGCTAGTTAGTGCTTAGGAATGAGGCACGAAATTAAGCAATCAGCCCTATATATACACTAAAAACCACTCTTCAGTAATTTCGCCGTCTTTTCCCCATTCTCGAAATACAATTCAAAAGGAGTAGGTGATGCATGAAACTTATCTACCCAATAAGTGATCGAGCGGCCTTTTTCCCTCCATTCCGAACACACGCTCGTATAAGAACGCTCCGATTTCCTAGTGATGTGAACAGGGTCCTTAAACAAGCCCATCTTGGCACTTCTATAAGTCGCCCTTAAACTATAACGCGCTAAATTCCTCTTTATCTCGCCCTTCTCGTCTAGTTTACTACTGTGAAACAATGCTTTGACCCCAGTCAAGCCAGTAGCGTAATCTTCGGTATTCAACGCACTTAAAAACTCCGATAATAATTTTTCTGCCGCTTCATCTTCTTCATTTTCCGACCAGCCCCCTCTTCGCTTGATCTCCTGAGCAAGCTTCACCTCTTGGGCTTTACGGGCCAATAACTGTTCCTCTGTTTCCACCGGAGAAATCGGATTCGAGCTCGCATTAGAAGTTACCTCCGCACTTAAATCCGACTGTAACTCCATCGACCGGACCATATCTCCGCTATCCATCACAATAGGTGCTTGGACCGGCATCGCCATAGGCATTGGGCCCGGACCCGCCGCAGGCATATTATACGCATGTTGCGAGGAGGAATACGGCTTCGCCCACTCATCTACGATCGCTTTGATACCATAACTCACATCCGTGAACGCTTGATCCCTAGTGGCCCAATGATCACTCGTGATCGCATGCCCATTCTTAGGCAAAACCGAATACATTTTAAAAGCGCCGAGACGCCACATACAATCACGTAAAAGCACAGGCACAACAGATGCCTCTCCCGCTTGATGGCGTTCTAAAGCATAGGCTACCTGTTGATTATACATCACCTCATTCGACATGAAATCCGAAGAAATTAAAAGCAAGATCAACTTAGCCTGATCAATATGCGCCCTTATCGTTTTCGTCATTACTTCCCCTGCCTGTAAACTGCTACTATGGTACCACTTCACATAACCTTCCCTGCGCAAAGCACTCAAATGCTCCTCCAACTCATTTTTCAACTCCTCATCCTGTGGATCGTAAACAATAAATAAATTCAAAGGCTCTGATAAATGCATAGCTGCTTCAATTTGATCGTTCTGTTCTGTTCAGTATGGCGCGTACCCGCAATAAAAACTTGCGTTAGCAAGCTGAAGAATTGGCATACAGAAAGAA
>JAHDGT010000546.1 GCA_020631675.1 Bacteroidota bacterium | reverse complement strand
CAGGGCGCATCCAAGCAGCTCATTTCCACTCCTATCCCTCGCAGGTGTAGGATTTATGATTTAATTTTCTTCTGCTTTTATATTCATCTGATAAAGTAACTGTTCCATTTTCGCATAATCCCCAATGACCTTTATAGTTAGAATACTTAGACATATCCATAACGCAGTTGAGAATATATCGAGTTGTGTACTCATGAGGATATGTTCAGCGGTTTGAGCCTTGGCTTCCCACTCATATGATATATTACCTACAACAAGGGTCACAACCCAAAGTATCCACCACAGAATAACATAAGCAGTATTGGAAGGGGTATATGTTCCAATATCTTCAACCAATAATTCATTGGTTTCCACATACAGTTCCTTCATGATCTGATAAGGGCGGAATATGTTGATTATAGGAGCGAACCAACTCCATACACACCAAACATCCTCAAATCTGGTTTCTATTTGTGTATCAAGATTGTAATAAGCTCTTCTGAACCATTTGATGAATGTTACTGCGGAAATCAAAAGTGCAATAGCATGTAAAATGGTTAAAAATGCAATTGAAAGTTCACAATAGTCTATTCCGGAATCATTCATCGGTACATTATTGATGATGTTTTGCAAAATCACCATATACCAGCAATTAACTATAAGATAGAGCACTTCGATAACTAAAATGAAGTAAATTAGTAGAAGAGCTATCCGTGATCTTTGGGAGTTGTTTTTCATTTTTATAGGAGCTTATAAGGGGTGATAATTTGGGTGTAAATATATGATATTAAAAAACTTACAAAAGAGGTTTTGTCAACTATGCACTTACTATTAACGAATAATGCTTATATTTGATTTCGATATGCCTTTGTAATATAAAATTTCTCCCATGTTGTTTTGCAAACTTGCTGTACAGCGAATAGCTGTGCCTTTTTTCGTATTCCTTGCCTTATTAGTTAGTACTACTTCTCTTGTAGCACAAGGCTACCAAAGCTTTTTCTTCAACAGCTTTACTGATATTCAAAGACTTGATTTTTCTACTGATCCGCCTACGGCTACTGCTACTGGAATCGCAGGCAGCTATGAAGGAATCACACATTTTGAAGACGGGGCAGGAAACCTTCTTTTCATGTTCAATGCCAATGGACTGTATGATGCGAATGTCGATTATATGCCTGGTAGTACAGGTATTTTCGCTAATTCTTCTTCGGCTGAAATTTTAAGCTGCCCAGTGCCTGGTCAACCCGGTAAGTATTATGTCATATACAATGAGGAAACTTGCAGTAACCTCTATTATTCTATTGTGAACATGGAGCTAAATGGAGGCTTGGGAGATGCCGAGGAGTTGAATGTCCTTATAGATAGTTCTAATTTCTCTGAAGGGATGGAAATTGTTAAGCGCCCGGGCACAAATGAATACTGGATCTTAGCCTATGAGTGCGGAACAGGTTTTAAACGTTTTCTGATCAATGAAGACGGAATAGATAATGGAGAGGTCATGATGTTTTACGACATGCCGGGCGGAACCTATGATGGCAGAGGTGAAATGGATTATCATGCGGGTAAGGTGGGTGCTTGTTTCGCTTGGAGTTCGCAAGTGTTACTTTATGACTTTGATCCAGTAACAGGGTCGGTGGCTAATCCTGTTGAGCTTTCGAGTCCTCAGTTTAACAACTCGCCTTTCGGTGTTGATTTTAGTGAAGCAGGCGATAAAATGTTCTTTTCCCTATGGTATACTACGGGAATGAATAATATTTTCATGTACGACATCGCAACAGATGATTTAACTGCTTATGCGCCTGACTTAGGTGGTTCAGTGACTGGATTGGGTGAAATAGAGCTGGGTCCTGATGGGCGCTTATATGTAGTGATTGACGATGGAGATAACATCTTAGTTATAGAAACAGCAGATGGTTGTGAAGAAGACCCTTGTTTTGATTTAATTCCTATTAGTGCTAAAACAGGCTTAGGCATCTCAGACCCCATTCAATCCTTGGTCATGAACCCACTCATAGGTATTGAGGAAGACACCCCCAATGCTTCAGTCTTTAGCTTAACCCCCAATCCGGCAAAAGACTACTTTTTTCTTTCATCTGATTTTGCTGCTCAATCTGAAAACCTGATACTCCAACTATTTGACGCCAAAGGCCGCCTACAACTTTCTGAAAACATCACTTCCAATGATCAACGAATCGAATTAGAGCAACTGAACAGTGGCATCTATTTCTATTCTATTCAGCAAGGGGAACAACAACTACAAAGCGGTAAATTGGTGGTTCAGTAAACACGCTTAATACCAAAACCATTGCCGATCATAGTACAAGCTCAAAGCACCGATCACGAGCTACTGAGCCAGCTTTGTAAACACTCCAAAGCCCACTGGGGCTATAGTTCTGAACAGCTAACAGCTTGGTCAGCCCTACTGACCGTCACGCCCACCTACATCAATGCGGAGGCGAACACGGTCTACAAGCTGGTCTCAAATAAGAAAGGGGAGGAGGAACACATTTTCGGCTACTACGCAATGGAGGAAATTCCAGCACAGCCCAATGCCATCCTTATGGACAGTCTTTTCATTGACCCTTCGCAAATGGGTAAGGGCTATGGCGCACGATTATTAGCACATGCTT
>JAHDGT010000043.1 GCA_020631675.1 Bacteroidota bacterium | reverse complement strand
CAGGCGTAAAAATGGCTACCTCTGGGCCGCCTTTTTACGCCGCCGCTCAGTGCGCATACAAGCACCTCATTTCCCCTCCTATCCCTCGCAGAAAGCAAAAACTCACATAGAATCATCGTTAATCCGTCAACTGGCGGTCAATAGTGCGGATGTTGCTGAAATAGCAGCCATTAAAGCTTAATTTTACGGTAGAACAATCCTACTCCCCCATTTTAATTATTCCGTTCTATTATGTTTGATATTCCAAAAATACGTTTACGCTTACAGCTATTCCTTGTCGCTTGCTTGCTTTTATGTGGCGTGCAATTCACATTCGCTCAGGTTTCACAAGGCGGTACGCCTTTTAGCTTTGATGCGACCAATGCCACTTTATTGAGTGCCGAGGTGCCTCAATACAGCACGCCTGACCCTGATTTAGCACTACTACAAGCAGAAGATGAAGAGGATAAGGTGTATAACGTACCTCGCCGTTTCGGTTATCCTTTCGCGGTTGATCTCAATTTAGACAATAGTGGTGTTTGGGATGTACTTCCCAATGGCGACCGCATCTGGCGCATGCGCATCAATGCGAAAGACGCACATACAATGAACCTCAACTATAGCCAATTCTTCATGCCTGAAGGAGCGAGCTTGTATTTATATGCTATTGATAAATCCTTCACCTTAGGAGCTTTCACCAGCGTGAATAATAAGTCGAACGGCAAATTCGCAACTGGCTTAATGCGCACGCAAGAGATCGTTTTAGAATACCACGAACCAGCAGCAGTCGCAGGAGAAGGTCAGTTAGCAATTAGCAGCGTGGTTTATGGCTATAGAGACTTACCCATGCTCACCAAAGATTTTGGTGATTCCGGTCCTTGTAACATCAATACGGTCTGTGAGATCACCGAAGGCTGGGAACCACAAATTGACGCGGTAGCCATGTGGCTGATGGCTGATAATACCCGCTGGTGCACAGGTACCATGATCAATAATACTTCTCAAGACTGTACGCCTTACTTTCTAACCGCGCACCACTGCTTACCCGGTGGGGATAGTGCAGGCGATGAAGTGAGCTACATCTTCATGTTCGACTATGAAAGTCCGACTTGTAGCCCAAGCACAGACGGTCCTATTACTAATACCGTACAAGGGGCAACCATTGTTGCCAACGCCAGTCAATCCGATTTCTGTTTAATGCTATTGGATGATAACCCTGCTGATTACTACAATGTATTCTTCGCTGGATGGGATAGAACAGACGACCCTGCCCAAACAGCAACTGCTATCTCCCACCCTGCGGGCGATGTGAAGAAATTCGCCTATGCCGAAAACCCTGTATTCAGTTCTGCTTGGACTGGTAGCGGAGATACCCACTGGGAAGCGACTTGGGATTACGGGACAACAGAAGGTGGTTCTTCTGGATCTGGCTGCTTTGATGAATTCGGTCGTTTGATCGGTCAATTGCATGGTGGTGGAGCGGCTTGCGCAGGTACTGAACCCAATGGAGACACCGATTTATACGGTAAAATCTACCACTCTTGGGATCAGGTAAGTGCGACCAATCCTCAACAACAATTAAAAAGTTGGTTAGATCCTATTGATTTGGGCGTAGATGCGATAGATGGTTTATACTGCTCTGCTGCTGCTCCAGTGGCACAATTCAGCGTATCTCCTCAGATTTTATGTTTAGACTTGAGTGAGCAAGTCCAGTTCACGGACATCAGTGCGTTGAACCCTGAAGAATGGCAGTGGATATTTCCTGGTGGAGATCCTGTAATCTCTTATGATCAAAACCCATTGGTCACCTACACGGATGTAGGCACCTATGATGTTACCCTGATCGCCTATAACGAGTACGGAGCAGATACCTTAGTTATGGAAAATCATATTACTGTAGTAAATGGTGTGAACTGCCCATGTTTTGAACCAACAGCTATTACAACATCTGATGTTTCCTTGTCTACTGCCACGGCAGACTGGACGCCCGGAAATGTTGGTGGTGGGGTAAGCTGGTCTATCGAATACGGTCCTGCGGGTTTCACACCCGGAACAGGTACGGTCTTCCCAGCAGGTAGCAATACTTTTACTATGGTGGGTTTAAGCGCGAATACTTCCTATGAGTATTATCTAACGGAAATTTGTGGAGAATTCGGAACAAGTGACCCAGTTGGCCCCACAGCATTCACGACCATCTGTAGCGCGGATGATGAGTGTACTTACACTTTGAATCTTGACTCTCCTTTCTTCTTCGGATGGAGTGGTTATGTAGAACTCTTCAACAATGGACAGTCTCTGGGTACTTTCTCTATCAATGACGACGATAGTTTTGAGATTGACGTTTGCTCAAATGGTACCTTAGAAGTGTTCGTAGATATAGGAGGCTTTGGAGGCAGCGAGATGGAATTCGAGCTAATAGGACCAGATGGGGAAACTTTGTACGAAGATGGTCCCTCCCCAGAAGGTGGTTTTGTATTCAATACAACCACCTGTCCTGCTTGTGATTTCCCGACAGCAGTTGAATTCGACAACATCACTACTACTACTATTGACATTAGCTGGGAAGCTGGTGATGCTGCTGCCTCTGCGTGGATCATTGAATATGGAGAAGGCGCATTCCCAGCTGGCACAGGCAATACCATGAATGTTGCGGATAATAGTGCGACCCTTACAGGACTAACACCGAATACGATTTACACTGTTTTCGTTGCTGAAATATGCCCTGACGGACAAGGAGAAGGAAATAGCTCGACTTATACCTTCTTGACTGGCTGTAATACGGATCCTTGCGGCTACGAATTGGTTTTAGAAGACACCTATGGCGATGGCTGGAACGGCGCATCTTTAGATGTATTGATCAATGGCATGAACTTCTATAACTACACTATTCCTGATGGTTATGATGGAGATGCGAGCTTTGAGATCTGCTCAGACAATGAAGTCAGCTTAAACTTTAATAGTGGGGAGTACGATAATGAAGTATTGTACTATCTGTACGATGGTGATGGTAACCTAGTTTACGAATCTGGCGAGAACCCTACTGCTGGAGAAAGCTGGAGCGGACTTTCAGATTGTACGGACATTGGAATAGAACAAACCGCAGAGGTTTCAGCCATCAATGTTTACCAAGAAGATCATCAATTGTATATCAGCACAACAAGTACGTTCAATGCTGATCAGATACAGTTATTTGATGCAAGAGGTGCTTTGATTTTACAAGAGCGTATTGACCCTAATGCCAATCAACATAGTATCAATACACAGCAATTGCCCGCTGGTCTTTATTTACTGCACACGACCGGATTAAGCACTAAGGTTTTAATCACTAAATAATCTGACTTGCAAAAAGGTAGTTTAAACAGAAAAAGGCGGCTTAGCATGTGCTAAGCCGCCTTTTTCCGTTTAAATCACCTCAATGCTAAAACCTAATTGTTTCAGGTCGTCCCAATAAGCTGGGTAAGATTTAGTCACCACCATAGGATCCTCAATGATCACCCCTTGTGGTATTTTCATGGCCAGTGGTGCGAAAGCCATCGCCATTCTGTGATCGTGATAAGTGGCAAAGCTGGGAACACTGCCTGCTAAATGCTTTACAATGCCGTTGGGCGCAGGCGTAAACCGCCACTCATCTCCTGCCCCATTAAAATCGCACCCTAACTTTGCTAACTCTGTGCGCAAAGCTGCGGTACGGTCGGTCTCTTTAATGGCGAGCGTAATCAATCCACTCATTTCTGCTGCTCGGTCGAGTCCGGCACATACTACGGCTAGGCTCTGAGCAATATCAGGGCAGCGTACGAAATCATATTTAAACACTGCGGTAGTACCCGTGGCTTTACGCTTCGTTAAGCTTACCACATCCCCTTTAAACTGGCTGCGAATACCAAAAAAACGCATCATTTCAGCAAGTACGGAATCTCCTTGTAGGCTTTTTTTAAAAAGCCCGTGTAGCTCCAAGTCCAACTCATCAGCAAAAGCAGCTATGGTGTAGTGATAAGAAGCCGCACTCCAGTCCGCTTCTACTTGTAAGCTTTTTGCTCGGTAATCTTGAGCAAGTACATGAATGGTATCTTCATCCCAAGCATGTTCAATGCCATAATGCCCCATTAAACGCAAGGTCATTTCTAAATAAGGTCTTGAAACCAGTCGACCGATCAGCTTAAGAGACAAGCCTTTAGGCAGCGTTGGTGCTATCAATAGTAGAGCGGACAAATACTGACTGCTTACGCCTGCATTCATCTCAACTAAGCCTCCGTATAATTGCTTGCCTTCTATTATCAATGGTGGGCAGCCATCTTTTTTCTCGTAGCTGATCGAAGCGCCTAAATGATTCAAGGCATCTACTAAAACACCTATGGGGCGTTCTTGCATACGCTTAGAACCCGTGAGCAAATGTGTACCCGCTTGTAAGGAAAAGTAAGCCGTCAGAAAGCGCATGGTCGTACCGGCAGCACCAACATCTACCAACTTGCCGTCTCCGGTCAATGCGACTTGCATGGCTTTGGTATCATCACTTGTGCTCAGATGGCTGAGATCGCATTGACCTGCACATAAAGCAGCAATGATCAAAGCTCTATTACTGATGGACTTAGAGCCATCTAATCGAATGTTTTGCTTTACGGCTTTATGAGTAGCATCAAAGCGAATGTGATAAGCTTTGGTCATGTTCAAGATTCCATTTTTTGTCCTTCTAGAAAGTCCGCTATTCTGCGGTCGTTACTCAAACGAGGTACTTTATTCTGTCCGCCCAGCTTACCTATGCTTCGCATATAGGCTTGAAATGCCCCTCGCTTTAGTGGAATGATCTTTAGCGGACGAAGTATCGCTCCTTCAACCAGATCATCATAATAAGAGTTGCGCTTACGCATGTCCGCGTCGATATTTGCTTCGAGTGCTTGTAGGTCGGCGGGAGGTTCATCAAATTCCATATACCATTCATGGTGCGGGAGCTGCCCCTCTCCTACCGTGATTCGTGGCGCAACAGTAAACTCGAAGATAGAAAAAGGAATCGCTTGGGCAGCTTTAGTGAGTGCGCCTTCTACCTCTTCGGCGATCACATGCTCACCAAAGGCACTGATGAAATGCTTGGTTCGTCCGGTTACGAATAACTTATAGGGATTCTTGGACACGAATTTGACCGTATCACCGATCACATAGCCCCATAAACCCGCATTATTATTGATGATGATCGCATAGTTCACACCCAATTCCACTTCATCTAAGCGTAGGCGAGCAGGATGCTCATCAAAGATCTCATTCGCAGGAACGAATTCGTAGAAAATGCCGCCATCCACATTCAAGAGCAAGCTGTGCTCGCTTTGTGTGTCTTGGAAGGCGAAAAAGCCTTCACTAGCTGGGTAAGTCTCCAGATTATCAACTGTTTTGCCGATGCTGCGCATCATCTTTTCTCGGTAAGGCTCGAAGTTCACCCCACCATGTGCTAACAAAGTGAAATTGGGAAAAAGCTCTTGAATGGATTTACCAGAACGCTCTATCAAAAGATCAAAATACATTTGCACCCAAGGCGGAATCCCGGATATCAATCGCATATCCAAGTTGATGGTTTCTTTGACGATCTGGTCTATTTTCTCTTCCCAATCTACAATACAATTGGTTTCATAGCCAGGCACTTGATTTGAGCGCAGCCATGCAGGCACATGGTGATTTACTATTCCCGATAATCTACCTGTAGCTACTCCCCCCACCTCATCTAATTCCGGACTGCCTGTCAAGAAAATCAGCTTGCCGTCGAACATGGCGTAGTTGCCTGTTTCGTGGGCATAATTGAAGAGGGCATCTCTCGCTGCTCTGATCTGATAGCCTACAGATTCTCTGGTAACAGGTATGTATTTAGTACCTGAAGTAGTACCCGAAGTTTTGGCGAAATAGGCAGGTTTACCAGGCCATAAAACATCTTTCCCTCCTTTTTTGACCAGCTCCACATAATGCTTCAGGTCTTCGTAATTTCTTAAAGGCACCCTTTCTTTGAAGTCATCATATGTACCTATACTACTAAAGCCATGTGCTTTGCCAAAGTGGGTCGAGGCTGCTTTACGCAGAAGCTTTTCAAGCATACGCACTTGGATCTCTTCCGCTCGTTTCGCATCTCTTTGAATGCGTCTGGCAGTGAGTGCAGCAGCGGGTTTGATTAAGGTTGAACGGAAATTCAGCTTCATGGAATAAAGGTAAGACTTTGAGGCTAGCAAAGATACATTTCACGATCTTTCGCGCGAGGGATAGTAGTGGTAATGAGGCGACTGAATGCGCCCTGTTTGGCGGCGTACGAAAGCGACCTCGCGAAGCTCTTTGTACGCCTGCCAAACAGCAGCAGGCAGGCACCGAATTTTAACGAATAGCCCGGTGACCTGCCGCAGGCGGGCACGCGCCCTGAACAAAATACCCATTTGCTTGTTAGAGGTCAAATTATAGCTACTAAATGAACAACTCAGCATCTCTTTTTTTAAAGATCTTCATCATGGTCACGCTATGTACGGCGGTGGGCATCACCTCTGGTTTCGCGACGGCAAGCGGGGTGAATGATTGGTACGTGCATGTGAACAAACCTTTTTTTAACCCACCGAACTGGTTGTTCGCTCCGGTATGGACGGTACTTTATACCATGATCGGTATTTCAGGTGCCTTGGTCTGGCACAAAGGCTGGCACAGAGGAGATGTGAAGCAGGCACTTTCTGCCTTTGCTATACAAATGTTACTCAATGGCTTGTGGTCGATTTTATTTTTTGGTTTACAAATGCCGGGCATTGCTCTGATAGAGATTTTGTTGATGTGGTATATGATCTATGTCACGATCAAATGGTTTTACCCGATCAGTAAATGGGCGGCTTACTTATTGGTACCTTATCTGATGTGGGTTTCTTTTGCTACGATTTTAAATGCGTCTATCTGGTGGTTGAATTAAGGCAATACCGCCTGTTAGATACGAATTCTGTCACACTTATGAAAAATCATTAATTTTAGCGACCTTTGCGCTACCATCTCGCCGATATTTTGCATACTCAACATCCTTTATATGTCGACTTTCGGTATTCGCGTAGCGTTTATTCTCCCCTTCTACTTACTTATTGCTTTTCTGACTCCAACGGCTGTTTTTGCCCAGAACATACATGAGGACACTAAGGTGCTCACTCGGGCATTTTACACCAATGATGCTAACTTATTCTACGAGACAGTAGCGAAGTACACTATTGGCTATGGTTCCGCGGCTGATAAAGAGCTGATCAAGCAGGAGTTGGCGGAAACAGGTAATCGAGTGCTCTTGCAATACTCGAACCTGCTAGACATGCGTATTGAGCAGCGTGCACAAGCCCAACAATCATTCGCTTTTGATGAGGTGAATGATGGCAAGAACCCTGAAGATAAATCGCTGGCTGATGAACCGATCCCGGTTGACGAATATTTCGTGAACCCCCAGATGGTGGCTGATGGATTGAGCAAATTCATTGTTAGCAGAGTGAAGGAGGAAGTGATCGTTACATTCTTTGACCGCTTGCAAAGAGACTTTGAGAAATGGGAAGAATTGCCTGTTTTGTTTCCGAACACGAATGATTACATCAGTGTATTGGATGATCAAAGTGTAGGCTTGATGTTGGAAGTGCTTCGCGATGCATTTAAAAAGGATCTTAATCAAATTCCTACCCGAGTACCGAGATTAGCAGCAATTCCCAAGTATAAAAAAGCCATTAACAGTCAGCCGAGACTGAAGACCACATTGGCCACGGCGAGCATGATGATGTACCTGATCGAAAACAGGGATAACCCATCTGAGATCATTGACCGGGTATCTAAGTTGAGCTATGTGAATAGCGATGATCGGGACAAATTGGGACGCTCTCTGAACATCCTCGCTTTTGTTTCTAATAGTTTGATGATGCCTCCGGGTTCGGAGAAAGAGTGGCTTAGTAAAGATGAGTTGAAGCGATTGGAATCGACTCCCTCTGCCCCTATGTTGTTCATGGGCTTGGCTTTTCAACGCTATGGAAAATCGGTGAAGGACTTTGAGGTTGACACCCGTTTTTTACCTCAGAACAAACAGGCGGTAAGAGGCGGAAGTAGTGCTGGCAAAAAAGGTGCTACGAGCTTAGGTGCGCTTATGAGTAGTTATGAGTTGGAATACAATACCCGTTCTTTAGCTCCTCGTGCGGATTCTATTGCTTATGCGCCTTATCATTTGTTCAAGCCTTACTACCATCGTTTTCTAGGTTTAGGAGATAAAATCGGTGAGCAGGCCTTGAAAATGAAACGCCAACGTTCCAGAGGATATACGATAGACCCTAGAGATGTCAGACAGTATGTGGACTTGGTCATCAATCTATTTGAATACGCCTTGGTGGACAAGACATTCGGTAGTCCGAATGGGGAGCAAGCTCCTACCTTTTTGAAGGTAGCACCTGCCTTATTAGAAATGCGTTCGGCGATCAAGGAAAAGCGTTATGGCTCTGCTATAGTGTACCTCAATCTGATGTTAGCGCATAGTGTTTCCGAGAGCTGGGAAGGCGGTGCCGAGAAAGAGATTTTAAAGTACGGTTTGTTCATTGCCAATGTGGCTAATGCGGAGAGCAGTGATGAAGTACATGCGGCAATAGAAGCTGCCGCACTTCCCTCTGGTAGTTCTTCGATCAAAAGGCGATCCGACCTGAACATCAGTATCAATACTTATGCGGGACCCTTCATTGCTAATGAGGTCATGTTGAATCGAGCTGCTTCAGAACAGAATGCCTTTTCAGCAGGTTTAATGGCTCCTTTGGGTATCGCTGTAAGTAAAGGGGGAAGATGGGGAGCCGTCTCTTTATACACTACTTTAATAGATGTTGGTGCATTGGTCAGCTTCCGCTTCAATGATTCGGACGCGGAAATGTTGCCTGAGTTCAAATTGCAGAATATTGTATCTCCGGGCGTTCATTTGATATACGGCATCCCAAATTTGCCGATTTCGGTGGGTGGAGGGCTACAATTTGGTCCGCAATTGCGCGAAGTAACAATTGATAACGCTACGATTACCTCTAGTGCGTATAGAAGCAGTATCTTTGTAGCTGTTGATATACCATTGTTCAACATATATACCAAACCAAATTAAGCAATCGGTCGAATAAAAGAACAGCTGCCAAGCACTGGTCTTCATTTGATCTATTGTTGACTTTTGTCGAACAATTATCCCCCTTCTTGATTCGATGAATTTAAAAACTGGCTGAACCGCGATGATTACTAAAGATCTAATTGAGTCTTACTCAAATGCTACCTACACCGTTTTTCAGACTGACATTCAATTGAAGGTCGGGGAGGTGAATAGCGATTTAGATGTTGCTTTAAAGAAAAACTACAGCTTGGAATGGGCCTATATTTCGGCTGCTAATCCTGGCTTAAAGCAACTTCGCCCTGGTTTGAACCAAGCTCGCCACACCATGCTACTTGATAAAGTGCGCAAAAGTGGGTACACTTATTTAGAGGGGGAAAGTGTTTCCTCGGCGAACGAATGGCCGCCTGAGCGTAGCATTCTTGTTTTCGACATTACCCGCGAAGAAGCGGAAAAGCTCGGCAAACACTTTGAACAGAATGTTATCCTATTCGGTAGAAAAGGCAAACAAGTGGAGTTGGTTTTCTTGAACGAAGTAGAAGCTTCGGCAATGGAGACAATCGCTAAGTAATGAGGTGTATAGACGAACAACTGAGCCTTAACATACTACAGTAGACCTTGTTAACGTTTAGATATTGTTCGCCTTTCCTGAAAGGGACACCAAGAACACGCACAGAAAAGGGCTGTTTCACTAATGTGAAACAGCCCTTTTTCTTTTCTTAGTTATATAGTTTGACCTAAGCCTTTCCTCCTCTCTGCTTTAGGCGCGCTTCTCTTCTTCTGCGCGCACGCTCCTGCATATCCACATCGCGATCCATCTCGTCTACGATTTCTAAACCTAATAGGGTTTCTACTATATCTTCAAGTGTGACTAAACCGGTCAGGGTACCTCTGGCGTCTTCTACAACAGCGATATGTTGCTTTCTGCCATTTCTATTAGGATCCCCCTTCATGAAACGGTTGAATATTTTATCAATTTGGTCATGTTCATCAGCAACAATGATCGGGCGTTGGATAGAGGTGATCGATTCATCCCCCTTACCCGCAATGATAGATGCTAGCACTTCGTCTTTCAGCACATAGTGTCCAATATCATCCATCGTTGTTGGGTATAGAGGTATTCTTGAAAACTCTAATGGCTTTTTATTATTGTAGAATTCATTGATCGTCACATCACTTTTCGAGCTCACCATCACCGTACGCGGGGTCATAATGTCCTGAACTTCGATCTTATTGAACTTCACTAAGTTCTTAATGATCATGCTCTCCCCTTCTGTGAAGCTGCCAGATTGCGCGCCAATATCCGCCATCGCACTGAAATCAGCACGGCTCAACACACTACCATGCGCTCCTTCACCTTTGAATAGTTTGGTGATCAACTGGCTCATCCAAACAAAAGGAGCCAATAAAACCATTACGATTCTCAATGAACGGCTGGTAAAACCGGCCAAACTCTTCCAGTAACTCGCTCCAATGGTTTTAGGAATGATCTCAGAGAAAACAAGGATCAATAATGTAAGTACTATTGATATCACTGTTAAATAGGCATCTCCGAACACCTTAGCAGCTTGCGCACCTACACCAGCAGCACCAAAAGTGTGCGCTACTGTATTCAACGTCAATATAGCAGATAGTGGTCGATCAATATCTTCCTTCATCGCAGCTAGCT
This sequence comes from Bacteroidota bacterium, assembly GCA_020631675.1. GTDB lineage: Bacteria > Bacteroidota > Bacteroidia > Chitinophagales > UBA2359 > JAHDGT01. The sequence goes on along the minus strand of JAHDGT010000043.1, from coordinate 5,717 downwards.
CATCGCCTAACTTGTCACCATCAGATTGAAGTATACTGATGTAAGTATGCGTGATACTCAATAATACCGCCTCCCAAACGGAACACAAGAAGGAAAAACCAATGGCTATTGCCAAGTAAATCAGTAAAAGGGTCATTTATGTAAAATGTATTTAATTTCCAATCAGTAAACAGGAATTAGACGAGCTATATCCAATTAGTAACCGCCTAAGAACTTACGAATGAACCATTCAATCGCCAAAAGCAGTGCCAAGCCCAAAAAGATCCAACGGATGTTCATCATACTGCGGGTCTTATAGGTACTGTATTGCGTAGCCGGTAGCTTACCTACCACACGGTTCAAACTCGCTAAACTGTCCGGATAGATCACCGCACCGCCAAATCGCTCTGTCAAGCTGTATAGTAATTGGTGGTTGGCCGTTGTTTGTAAACTCTCTAATTGTACCGCTCTAATGCTAAAGCTGCCGTTAGCAGTATATTCCTGTCCGTTATACACCGTTTTCGCCGCATAGCGGTACTTACCCACCGGGAAGAAACCCGCATCTAAATTGTAAGCATTGCCCGAGCGATTGAAGGTATAAGGATAAGCCTTCTCATTCACATCATAGATCGTCAAACTCACATCGGGATCATTGATCAGCTCGTAGCTGTCATTGTATAATTCGGCATCAAAGCTGATGGGTTCATTCTCATTGAACAAGGTCTTCGGCATATTCACCCGGAACTTGCGCTTGTCATTCTTCACGGATAAATACTGCACCACCTTATTGATCAACTCACCAAAACGCTCATTGGTGCGGTCTTTCTTATAGTCGTAAATGCGCCAGCGCCACAAGCCCTCAGCAGCCAATACCGCCACTTTATCGCCAGTAGATTGCTCCATGCTCAATAAAGGGTATTCCGTATCCACGGATCCGATACGCTGCTTTAAGAGCACCTGCGCTGTAGGTGATGATTGGAACTTACCAAAAGGGGCTACCAATGGAGGCAGCTCTTGTAACTCAGGCAATAATTGATCACTGATCGTGAATAAATTGAATCCACTTTTGCCTTTCGCCTTCACTTGGTTCTGACTACCCGCCTTGGTGCCCTCTACCTTTAAAATGCGCTGTGCTTTATTAAAAGCAGCAATATTGGTAGACTCTGCCAGTATGAACCACAATGGTGTTCCATTATCTTTTAACTGCTGAATAATGCCATCTCCACCTTTTGAAGAAGGAAGCCCGTGCAAAATCGCTAAGTCAAAGTCTTTTACATTATTCTTCAAACGGTCTGGTGTGCTCACCACCGTTTCATAATTATCATTGGTTTCAATAGCCGATTTGATCGCCGATAGATCCGGGTGCGGGTTCGCGCCCAGTATCAATACCTTCCGTCTATTGTCCAACACCTCCACATAAATGTCTTGGCGGTTGTTCTTTGTACTCACTTCCCCATTCACCTCGCTCACACGGATGGTGTATTGACTCATGCCGGGCGATTTCGCATCTAAGATCACATCTTCTGTAATGATCTCATCCGCCTTAGTGAAGCTCAGGGTTTTTCCGAATACCTGTGCCCCATCTTTGGTCACGGTCAGCTTAGTAGATGCCCCCGCGCAATTGCGTGCGTGCATGTCTACGCGTATCGTGAACTGATCGTTCAAATACGCGATCCTATTGTGCAGCACTTTATCTAAAATAAGGTCTTTCTTCGTCGTCGTATCCCCTAAAGCCACCGCGTACAAAGGCACGTCTAAAGTGGCTTTGCTGTAGAGCGGACTGCTTCCTTGATTGTAAATACCGTCGGTGGCCAGTATGATCGCCCCTACATTTTGCCCGTTATAGGTATCACTGATCTCCTCCAAAGCACTGGCGATGTTGGTCGACTTCTGCTTGAAGTCCATCGTCAAGCCATCTGACAGTTGCGTACCGAAATTGTGGGTATGCACCTCATAATCTTCCCCGAATTGATCCACCACATTTCGAAGCGCACCCATATAAGCACTGCTATCTGATTTTGCGAATGCCGCCCCTACACTTTCCGAGTTGTCATGTGCCACGATCACCAATGGCTTCACTACCTCTAAAAACCTCGACTTGATCAATGGCTTGAGCAGCAAAAAGGCGATCGCACTGACCGTCAGCATTCTAAAGAGCGCGATCGGCAGCAACCATCTACGTTGCGCATCGCTCGCCTCCTTGAAAGTACGATCCCTGAAATACAACAGTAGCGCGAACAATGCGCCTAGCAGCAAGCAAAAGCCCGCATACCAAAGAGGATACTGTTCCAGTGTTATATTTTCGAACAAGGTGCTTGGTTTTAATTTTCAAGACATAAGACGTTAGACATAAGACGTAAGACCTGATTTTTAATAATGTCTAAACGGGTGCTTGAAAACATCATTTTATCTTCAGCACTTTGGCACATACCCGCAATTGAAAGGCTGCTCAAAGGGCTATGAAAGAAAATCGGCATACGGCACGATTCTTATGTCTTGCGTCTTATGTCTTACGTCTAAAAGGCGCAGCCTTTCAACTGCGGTCACCGGGCTATCCGTTAAAATTCCCCAGCCATCTGCTGCTTCGCTGGCAGGGCTAAAAATGGCTACCTCTGGGCCGCCTTTTTAGCCCGCCGCTCAGGGCGCATCTGTCTGGCTCATTACCACTCCTATCCCTTGTGCGGGAAAAGGAGAATCGGGTGTGAAATGAAAACAGTTTGCCTAGTTTGCAAATACCAAAAGTTTAGCAGTTCAGTGCGCCACAGACGCTCAGCACTTGCCCTGATACATAAGTAGACAAGTCGGATGCCAAAAATACGCATACATCGGCTACTTCCTTCGGATCGGCGAAACGTTTCAGTGGTATACGCTGCAAATATTGCTCCCGAACTTTTTCCGGCAGCTTATCGGTCATATCCGTATCAATGAAACCCGGGGCCACCACGTTACAACGTATGTTCTTGCCTCCAAGTTCTTGCGCCATGGATTTACTGAAGCCAATGATACCTGCTTTAGCGGCCGCATAGTTGGCCTGCCCCGCATTTCCACGCATTCCAATGATGGAACTGATGTTGATGATGCTGCCCGCACGCTGTCTCAGCATGGGTCTGACCGCACTTTTGGTCAAGTTATAGACCGAGCGCAAGTTGTTATGCACCACATGGTCAAAATCTTCAGGCTTCATGCGTAACAATAGGTTATCGCGTGTAATGCCCGCATTGTTCACCACTACATCCACTCGCTCGAACTTTGCTTTCACTTCTTCGCAAAGCGCATTTGATGCCTCAAAATCAGCCGCATCACTTTGAACCGCAAGAACCTTTGGCGCTTCGGCTCCGCCGAAATCGGCCTTTTTGGCTTCCCATTCAGCTACTAAAGCTTCGGCAGCATCTACAGATGAGCGATAGGTGAAGACCACATTCGCCCCTTCTTCTAAGAAGCGCTGTACAATGGCTCTACCAATTCCTCTTGAGCCACCGGTTACGATGGCGGTTTTCCCAACTAACAACATAAATGCTTAAAATCAAAAAGCGATACTTCCCCCTTGTATGTGCGCATAAGCGTACGCTGGAGAAGTATCGCCAAATTCAGAAAGAGGGGTAAATCTGTGTTTTTTATCCTTAGGCTTCTGCGAAAGCTTTCAATGCGGCAACCATAGTCTCTCCGATCACTGCTGGAGATTCTACTACATGGATACCACATTCGCGCATGATCGCCATTTTGGCTTCGGCAGTATCTTCCGCACCACCTACGATCGCACCGGCATGACCCATTGTACGTCCTTTAGGGGCGGTCTGACCCGCGATGAAACCGACAACCGGCTTGGTCGCGTTTTCTTTGATCCAGTAAGCCGCATCAGCTTCCATTGTACCGCCGATCTCTCCGATCATAACGATACCGTCTGTATCAGGATCCTCCATTAGTAATTGAACCGCATCACGAGTGGTTGTCCCAATGATAGGATCACCACCAATACCAATGCAAGTGGATTGCCCCATACCTGCTTTGGTTACTTGGTCTACTGCCTCATAAGTCAACGTACCAGAACGAGAAACGATACCGATTCTACCCGGACGGTGAATGAAACCAGGCATGATACCTACTTTCGCCTCACCCGGTGTGATCACACCCGGACAGTTCGGCCCTACTAAGCGCGCGCCTTTTTCATCTAAGAAATTCTTAGCCACGATCATATCGCGCACCGGAATACCTTCAGAAATACAGATGATGGTCTCGATGCCCGCATCAGCGGCTTCCATGATCGCATCTGCCGCGAAGCGGGGAGGTACGAAGATGATGGAAACATTCGCATTTGTTTCTTTAACGGCTTCTGACACCGTATTGAATACAGGACGTTCTAAGTGCGTCATACCACCCTTGCCAGGCGTTACCCCACCAACTACATTTGAACCGTACTCGATCATTTGCCCCGCGTGGAAAGATCCCTCTTTACCCGTGAAGCCTTGTACGATGATGCGTGAATTTTTTCCGACCAAAACTGCCATATGAAATCCGATCTATTGTTTGAATGCTCAAAGATATGCCCTTGATAGCGAAGGTCTTTGAACTCGCTCCGCTAAGGCGCTGCAAAAATACGTTTTTTATGGACATCAAAAGAGCTATGAACAGAAGTCGTTAAAAAATAATTCTTACCTATTAGGCATTCAACAATTGGTCAACATAAAGCCATTCAAAGCTGCTTAGGAATTAGCACAGAAAAGTGTCAAAATTAACAATCAGATGATTACTATTTTTTGCTTGAGGATCGCACTATTACTGATTTGAAACTTACAATAATATACACCTGCTGGTAATCTTCTTGTATCAATGAATTCGCCTACTGAAATAGCTTTATGTTGTACTATACGACCCGCACTATCATAAATCACTAAATCTATCAATTCACTTTCTACTTGTTCACCAACTAAATGTAAAAAGCCTTGACCTACTATAACTTGATAATTAGTGGTTGGGGTTTCAATGGCTTCCTCAATGCCTATTGGCCAGCTTCCGTTGGTTTCTATAATAGACGTATAAATGCTGGTATCACTACATACCACAGCCGTTAGACTTACTGTATAAGTACCCGCAGGTCCATATTGGTGAGTCGGATTCAACTCATTACTACTGCTGCCATCTCCAAAATCCCAATGAAAATGACCGCCATCAATACTATCCGGGTAAACGTACTGGCTTTCGTTTAAGAAGGCATAAGTACCTGCATCCATCATTTCTTCCATACTGAATGCTGCTTCAGGTTCGCTTAATAAGCCCATACAATTAAAGTGAGCAACCACCAGGCTGCGATAGTCTCTACCTGTGGCGTAGAAACCATCTTCACCGTCTGAAATAAGTTCCTCAAACCAACGATTGACTTGCGGCTCTCCATAAATTCTATTCCATACAGGTTCACCATCTATATTTAATTTACCAATCTCAAGATAGGTTCCATATACCTCCGTTGAACTCATTGAGCCAGCCAATACATATCCTTCTTCATCAGGGAGTTTTACCATATCAGAATTACCTCCGCCAGAAGGCTCTTCATAATCCCAAAGTAATACACCCGAAGCATCGTATTTTCTGACATTGGCCTTGACATTTTCAGAATTCAGTACTTCCGAGCTTTTAGTGGAAACCAATATATTTCCTGAAGACTCAAGTAAGAATTCACCCATTCTGTCATTCCAGTCCTCTCCATAGCTAATGATGGTCTCATCCAGGACATTACCGTCCCC
>JAHDGT010000545.1 GCA_020631675.1 Bacteroidota bacterium | reverse complement strand
ACAGGAAGTCGGCCTTAGCCAGTGGGGAACTCATCATTATCTTCAATTCTGCTATATTTTCATTTTCTTTTGTATTAGAACTTCCACATCTACGCTCAATCGCATCAAAATTACCCAATATACTTATCTTTTTTCTAAATGAATTCCCACAATATAATCCCCAATATTCTTTCGGCAAAACAATAGGTTTTTTTCTGCTGTATGGCAGATTGGCTACTTTTTCCAGTAATGCCTTATCATAAATAATAGCGGCACTGAAAATAGCTGCACAATCATACTTATTTTCTAGTTGGCAGCTTTGAACCAAGCGCATCAGGTTTTCTCGAAAAGTGTTTGAATCAGGGTAATAATTTAAACGTTTAACGTAGTTTATGATTCGACATGAACTATCTGTATATGGTGCTAATTCCTGATCTTCACAACGGGACTGATGTAATTCGAAGATTTTATGTATGCTATATTTCCCATACTTTCCGCGCTTAATATCGGCTGGAATATAATAGAGAAAGATCTCTCTTAAATCACCATTGAAATTTTCATATTCTATCTCGTTATCGCTGAAATATTTTTTGTTGCTGCATACGGTATAGTAGAATCCTGTAATAAAGATAAATAAAATAATTGTAAAAATGTAGATATAATTTTTTTTATTTTCCATGTTTTGTCCATTCAGGTGAGACACCACCTATAGTGCCATTCTCTATACGTTGCAGATGATTGCCTTCAACTTTACCGTCACCTATATCATCAGCTACAATGTAACCAAAATGTATTTTATTTTTTGCTCCCTCAACAATCAGATCTTTTTTCGATATTGTTTTTGCTGTTTCTGATGTAGAACAACCGTATAATTTAGAGCTGATCCCCGGAACCTTTTTTACTTTTCCTTCAATTGCAGCAGCGATCTCCGAACCGCTTAATATTTTATCAGGGCTATTTACTGCTTCATGTGAAGCGTTATGTTCTAAATCTAACCATAGCCCTTTCCTGCTAGCATGACCTGAAAACCAGATTCTGGTCAAAGTACCTGGATTGAGATTTTTAAGTGCATCTAAAAATTGACTTTTATTGCTAAAGTTATAAAAATTATGCCCTTCCTGTTCATTGATCCATTCTTGTATCCGGTACAGGTATCCTTTCTTATATTTTTTAGCATCGTTTATTTGAGTCTCTCGGCCACTTTTCTTATCATCTTCCCATCTTTTTTCGTATGCGGTGCCATATACGTACCAATCAATACATTCTGATTTTCTTTTAACCACAAGTTTTTCAATAAATGCAACTTGAATTAGTACGAAAAAGTTCCACCATGTCTGATCGTGTGATGGATCTTCAGGATCATAAATACCTGGTGCTCCTAATAGTATTACAAAATGTTCGGGGCATGTTGCAGAAATAGCTTCAATTTCTGTACTATCACTGCTTTCTTCAACTGAATCTTCGGCATGATCACTACCGCCACATAAACCTGACATTCAGTACTCCTCCTTAACATGTTTAGTTACTTCACCTAAAAATTTAGCCGTTATCTTGGCAAATAAGGCATCTTGGTCTTTTTTCTGATCCGATTTCATGAAAAATTTTTGTATCCAGAGAAATAACGGATCATTCATCACTTCAGTGCCATATATCAATCGCAAACAAACCAATATCAAGCAAGATGGCTTTTTGCTTAATCTGTGTTGATCGCACAAGTTTTGCGAATGTATTATCAATTTTCTTAATAAGTCTTCACCAATATTAGTATATTTTTTTGGATAATGATGCTGAATAAAGCTGATGATCTGATCATTCGTCAGGATGCCCACAGGATTTTTCATCTGAGCTTCGCAAGCTCGCATAAAGTTTTGCAGATGTTCACCTTGGGATCCACATGTTTTTTCCACATAGGTTAAAAAATGCCTGCGTAGGGTATTGGTGCGTTCAGATTGTGTCTTTGAAGATTGATGAGTCGTTAATGCTTTATGCACCCAAGGCAAAAGCGGATCGGTATCAAAGTGTGATCCAAGGTATAACATCAGATGGACATATAAACGTACGGGAGATTCACGGGTCAGACCATATTGTCTGGCATTGTCTATGCCCAGTTGTATCACCTGACGCAAGCCCTTTTCGCCAATAGCCTGAGTATGAAAAGGATCTTTTGCCTGGAAATAAGGTACGAGCTGGTCAATAAAATCAGTGCGTTTTTGCTGTTTAAAGACTTCAAGTTCAGTATTAGATAGCATCAATCTGTTGAGAGGCGTGATGGCATCCAGTTTTTCTGCAATTGGCTTTACCGTCCAGAGCGGCTTTTGCGTAGTATGACCGATTATGTTATGTATTTGGTTTTGTAAACCAAACCATGTAGCAGATTTTTCTGGAATAGTTTTGATGCTGTCAAAATAAGTCCCTAGATTCCAGCAATAACCTACACACTTGGACTAGAAAAGTGAGCCAGTTGCCGATAGGCTGAAAGCTCACAAACAACCAACCAAGTAGGTACACAAAATGGGAACCCAATATCAGCAACTGACTCTACAAGAAAGATACCAGATCGAGGCGTATACGGCTATGGATTTATCCGCCCGTGCTATCGCCAGAGCGCTTCAACGAAGCAACAAAACGATCTCTTTGGAA